>JAQXKS010000053.1 GCA_029010575.1 Bacteroidales bacterium
ACGGATGCTTCAGAGAGTGAGTCGTGCGTTCCTGTATCCAGCCATGCAAAGCCCCTGCCAAGAATCTGGACCTTAAGCCTCTTTTCATCGAGATAGTATTGGTTTACGGAGGTTATTTCAAGTTCGCCACGGGCGGAGGGACGGATGCCATGAGCCACCTTAATCACATCGTTCGGGTAGAAATAGAGCCCGGGAACTGCATAGTTGGATTTGGGCTCCTTCGGTTTTTCCTCTATTGAGACAGCATTCCCGAAAGAATCGAATTCCACTACTCCATACCTTTGAGGATCACTGACATAATAGCCGAAAACAGTCGCTTTGTCCTCCTGTGCACACACTCTGGCCGCCTCTTTCAGAAGCGGAACAAATGAAGAACCGTGGAAGATATTGTCCCCAAGAATCAACGCCACAGGGTCTTCTCCAATAAATTCCTTCCCTATAATAAATGCCTGTGCCAGACCATCGGGAGATGGCTGCTCTGCGTATTGAAAGCGCACGCCATAATCCGATCCATCTCCCAGAAGCCTCTTAAAGGATGGAAGGTCAAACGGGGTGGAAATAATAAGAATATCCCTGATTCCTGCCTGCATAAGAACAGATATGGGATAATATATCATTGGCTTATCATATATGGGGAGAAGTTGCTTGCTTACACCCTTGGTAATGGGGTAAAGCCGTGTCCCAGTACCTCCTGCCAGAACAATTCCTTTCATCGGTTTATATTTTTCAACAAAAATAATCAAAATTATGAGACCGAGAGTAACTCAGGCTTGATTATTGCTGTTTTTCAGGTGAGAAAAACCATTAAAAATGAAAACAAATCTATTATTTGCAGCTATTGCCATCTCTTTGGCAGCAATTGTTCCGGTCAATGCTTCTGCATGCACCGGCATTGCACTCAGATCGGCTGACGGTTCACGCGTCATTGCCAGAACAGTCGAGTGGGCCAATACCCCGATGAAATGCGGGTATGCCATAGTACCCAGAGGCTATATCGCGCAATCTCTCACCCCCACAGGTGAAGACGGAATAAAATTCCGGGCTAAATTCGGATTTGTAGGAATCTATACTGATTATGAGAATTTCATAGTTGAAGGTATTAACGAGAAGGGTCTCTCCGCAGGTCTTTTCTTCTTTCCCGGATATGGGGAATACGAAACATACGATCCCAGACACAAAGAGATCGCTCTTTGTGATTTTCAGATGGTATCATGGATCCTCTCCCAATTCTCCACGATAGATGATCTGATAGCATCTCTTGACGACATAATACTTATAGGGCTGGATCCGAGAGTGGGTACTGTCCACTGGAGAGTAAGTGAGCCTTCAGGAAGAGTAATTGTTATTGAATATACAGATGGTAAAGCCAATGTATTCGAGAACAGTCTCGGAGTCTTGACCAATTCTCCGGGATTTGAATGGCATATTGCCAATCTGTCAAACTATGTCAATCTGCAAAGAGGATCTGTAGGTTCACTCGAGATGGCTCAGGGACTGGAAGTTTCACCTTTCGGTGGCGGTTCAGGCATGTTGGGACTTCCAGGAGACTTTACACCCGCATCCAGATTCATTAGGGCTGCTTTCATGCAGAGTACTGCGCCGCAGCTGGCTACGGCTGCCGAAACTGTATCTCAGGCATTCCACCTGCTTAACAGTTTCGATATACCTGTAGGAATGCAACATCCTGAAGGTGAGGTACCAGAAGGTCTTCCCAGTGCTACACAGTTCACATCCGCAAGTGACCTTCATGCCCTTAGAATCTACTACCGCACAGCCTGGAACTCCAATATCAGATGCATTGATCTGAAGAAAATCGATTTCAACAAGGTAAACTATACCGTGGCTCCTCTTGACAAAAAGCAGGAGCAGCCTGTAGAGTTTATTAAAATCAAATAGTTAGCTGGGGCTTTCAACTTTCAGACAAGATGCATAACCAGATGTTTCATGCGGTGAGAGAAGAAATCCGTATAACCCTCCATCCGGAATCCGATACTCAGATATAGTCTTTCGGCCTGTGGTTTGTCCACATCCACTATCAATCCGGCCTTGGAGAATCCAGCTTTTGAAGCTCTTTGGAGATGGGAGTCGAATAGCATTCGGGCGATGCCCCTTCCACGATAATCAGGAGATACTGCCACTGAATCGATATAGTACTCCCCTCCTTGAGTTTCAACTACATCCTTGAAGTAGGAATCCTTTCCCAGATGGGCAAGAACGGGCTCTTTCAGCCTTTGATAATCATCACCGTTGTATGCGCACATTATTCCGGCAATGACTCCATCTGCCTGCGCTACTACTATATTTTCATAACTGTAGATGTTTCCCTCTCTGGCTACGAAACCGGCAATAAAATCCTCGAACACTTCGTAAGTTGCCTGAGGTATCTCTTTCAGGAACTCCTCCACAGGCCACGCCAAAAGCATGAGTCTTGCGATTTCGACACTCTCTTCTCTTCTTGCATCTCTAATGATAATATTTTCCATCTGTCAAAGTTCTTTCTTGATTATTTCAATAAATCTCTCCATACCATGTGTGGCGACATCCTTTATATGGCATATTCTTGAATCTCGTAGCGGAACATCCTTTGGATCAATGATATAGATACTGGTTGACGAACCAGCGTACAGATAAAGCCCTGCAGCTGGATATACTTGCATTGAGGTTCCTACAATCAGCATGCAGTCTGCCTTTTCGACCTCTTCTGCGGCCTTCTCTATATTAGGTACAGGCTCTCCGAACCACACAATATGAGGTCTGAGCTGTACTCCATCATCTGACAGATCTCCGATATTGATATCCCTGTAACCTATATCTTTTACATGCTTTACTGAGAAACCGTCTCTTTCATTATAACAATTTTCAGGGCGAACCTTGGTTATCTCTCCGTGAAGGTGGATGATATCGCTGCTGCCTGCCCTTTCGTGAAGGTTATCGATGTTCTGTGTTACGACGGTAACATCGTAATCTTTCTCAAGGGAAGCAATGGCCAAATGTGCGGCATTGGGCTGTGTAGCAGCCACCTCCCTCCTTCGCGCATTGTAAAAAGCAAGGACCAAGGCCCTGTCTCTATACCAACCCTCTATGGAAGCAACATCCTCCACAGGGTAGTTTTCCCACAAGCCGTTACTGTCTCTGAAAGTCTTGATTCCGCTTTCAGCGCTGACTCCGGCACCGGTCAGAACAACAATTTTTTTCTTTTTCATATCACAAAAGTAGTAATTTTGTAACATGAAAACAAAGATAGAAAAGACAAATGCTGCCCGTCTGCTGGACAAGGCTCATATATCATACAGGCTCATCCCATACGAGGTAGACGAGAATGATCTGGCAGCTTCACATGTTGCGCAAAATCTTGGGGAACCCATTGAAAAGGTATTCAAGACACTGGTTCTTTGCGGAGACAGGAACGGTCATTTGGTCTGTGTGGTTCCCGGCAATATGGAGGTGGACCTGAAGGCACTGGCAAAGGCTTCTGGAAACAAGAAGGTGGAGATGATTCTTATGAAAGACCTGCTTTCAACGACCGGCTATATCCGGGGCGGCTGTTCTCCCATAGGAATGAAGAAGAAATTTCCGACTTATATCCACTCGAGCGCCCTGGATTTCGACAAGATCTACATAAGTGCAGGTGTCCGCGGGCTTCAGATTGAGATAGCGCCAGGTGATCTGATCAGATTCACCGAGGCTCTTGCCGGTGATTATGCAATTGGAGGCGAGTAATCTATGCTTAAACTGCTTCTTTTCATTATTTCAGGTGGGGTCGTCGGTTTGATCTGCAAAAGATGGAACCTTCACTCTTTTTGGGCAATCTCGCTTGAGGTATCAATCTATCTTCTGCTTTTTCTGCTTGGTTGCCAAATCGGTGGAAATAATGATATCTTCAGGGCCTTTGATAAAATAGGCCTGAATGCCCTGATAGTCGGCTTTTCTACCACCGCTGCAAGCATGCTTGCCGGATGGGGAGT
>JAQXKS010000054.1 GCA_029010575.1 Bacteroidales bacterium
GCTTTCTGAAATGATGCCGGAGTTCGGGGATGAGAATTATCTTCAGTATTTGTATCGAATAGAGGTTTCAGAAACTCATCAGGGCTATTTCTCGCGAGACAAGAAGGGTAATTTCATTAACTCAAAACTTGAGCGAGGCAGTAATGAAAGTGCTGATGTGGATGCATATAACCTTATCATGAAAGATAAGGAGAGCCTGTTATCTCTTGATCCGCGTGTAAAGGGATCTGCTGTGCGTTTTATTTTCTCACATTCGGCTTTGAAGGAAGGTTGGGATAATCCTAATGTGTTCCAGATTTGTACTTTAAAGAACTCTGACAATGAGACAAAGAAGAGGCAGGAGGTTGGACGAGGTATGAGACTGTGCGTCAATCAGAGAGGAGAAAGGCAGGATGAGGAGTTGCTAGGACCTGCAGTTTTTGATACCAATATATTGACGGTGATTGCAAGCGAGAGTTATGAAAAGTTTGCAAAGGCATTGCAGGATGAAATGGCTATGGCAATTACCTCCAGACCAATAATTGTTACTGCAAATCTTTTTACTGGCAGGACTCTTGTTTTCGACTCGGGTGAGAAAAAGAGTCTTTCAACGACTCAGGCAGTGGAAGTACATGAGGAACTTGTGGCAAATGGCTATGTGAAGAAAGGAAAACTTACTCAGAAATATTTCGATGACAGGAAGTCAGGTACTCTGGATTTCGGTGATTATAACGATGCGAAGGACAGTATTGTCAATGTGTTGGATAAGGTATTTAACCCCGATGCTCTTAATCCTGATAATGCAAGAAAGACAAGGGAGGCTAAATTTGACAAGGATAAGTTTAATCGTGCAGAGTTTCAAAGCCTTTGGAAGAAAATCAATACCCGAACATTCTATACGGTGGATTTTGAGACTAAGGAACTTGTTGAGAAAGCAATAAGGGAAATCGATCTCCATCTGAGTGTTACAGAAATTCGCATAGTTGTCGGTTCTGGTGAGCTTTCAAGTATCCGTGATAGGGAAGAGCTGGAGGCTGGTACTGCGATGAAGTCCGGTAAGGTACGTACTATTCATGTGAATGAGGCTGTTGGAGATAATGTGAAGTATGATCTTGTAGGCAAGTTGGTTGAAAGCACTGGACTTACACGAAAGTGCATTGTGGATATTCTTACTGGCATAAAGCCAAATACATTCTATCAATACAGGATGAATCCCGAGGAGTTTATCATTAAGGTTGGTAATATCATCAATGAGGCTAAGGCTTTGGCTGTGATTAAGCACATAGAGTATCACAAACTTAATGATACTTTTGACAGTGATATATTTACGGAAAATATAATAAGAGGAAAATTGGGCGTAAATGCCATTGAATCAACAAGGTCGCTGTATGATCTTGTGGTTGTGGATAGTGCCGGAATTGAAAAGAGTTTCGCTGAGTCTCTTGAGAAAGAGGCAGATGTTGAGGTTTATACAAAGTTGCCTCGCGGTTTCTATATAAATACTCCATTAGGACACTATAATCCGGATTGGGCTATCGTATTCCGTGAGGGCAGTGTCAATCATGTTTATTTTGTAGCGGAGACAAAGGGAAGTCTTAGTTCAGCAAGTCTTAGAGAGGTGGAAAAGTCGAAGATTGAGTGTGCGAGGAAACACTTTGAATCATTGTCTGATAAGACTGTTATCTATGATGTCGTGACTAATTTCGGTGATTTGAGGAATATTGTAACGAGGTAGAATAGAAATCCATTACAAATCCTCAGCATAATCTGGAATGACTGGCCGACCATGGTCCGGAATACGTAACTTTTATAAAATTAACGAACTATTGATTCTTTAATTAAGATAAAATACAATACCTTTGCATCGAATTTGTTTAATAAACAATTATGGATGAACCTTTTCGCGACTACGGTTATTTTGAGGACAAAAAGGATAAAAAGATTCTCTGCTTAAATGTAAGCAGGACATACATTTTGTGTGAACGTCCTTCTCTCTATGAATGTACGAGGAAATATTGGAGGTTAAATGGCAATCGTGCCCAAAATGCTGAACTTGTCTTTGCTGTTTCTCAAGGATATATAGTCGGAGTCTTTAAGCCCACTCGTTGGTTTCTATCAGAAGAATATATAGGACGTTGGGAATTTGAGGGCGAGGAAATAGAAGATTCACCATATATTCTTATGAACATTTCTCATTTACTGGGGAAAAGACAAAATCCTGTCATGTATATTAATATGTAAATAAAATGAAACGCATAAAAATATTCATAAGCAGTGTTCAAAGTGAGTTTGCCGAGGAGCGAGCTATGCTTTGTCATTATATCCGAACAGATGTCCTGTTGGGCAAGTTCTTTGAACCATTTATATTTGAGGAGGTTCCTGCGAATGAATACCCTACAAGCCATGTCTATCTAAAAGAAGTGGAAGCTTGTGATATTTATTTGGGACTGTATGGCAATCTTTATGGATATGAAGATGAAGAGGGCGTTTCTCCGACAGAACGTGAGTATGATTTGGCAGCAAAGCTTCATAAAAGCCGTTTAATATACATCAAGAGCATTGGAGAGGAGAAAAGACATCCAAAAGAGACTGCTTTAATCCGAAAGGTCGAACGTGATATTGTACGTAAAACCTTTGTGGATATTGATGGATTGCGAACTTCTGTATATGCTTCGTTAATCCGCTATTTAGAGGAAAAGGAATATATACGTTGGCGACCATTCGATGCGTCTAATGACAATGGGGCGACATTGGAAGATTTGGATGAGGATAAGATGAAGAATTTTATCCATATGGCACGTTCAAAGCGCAATTTCCCTCTTCCTGTTGAAACATCACCAGTATCATTGCTTACACATCTTGATTTAATCGATGACAAAGGAAGATTAGCAAATGCAGCAGTTCTGCTGTTTGGAAAGAAACCACAAAAATTTTTTATTACATCTGAAGTTAAATGTGTGCAGTTCTATGGGAATGTTGTAGAAAAGCCGATGCCTGCATATCAAATATATAGAGGCGATGTGTTTGAACTTGTTGACCAAGCCACGAGTTTTGTGATGAGCCGTATCAATAATTGGGTCGGAACACGTGCTGAAGGAGAGAAAGCGGACATACCAACACGTCCCGAATTGCCTATTGATGCTGTCAAAGAAGCAATCGTAAATGCTATATGCCATAGAGATTATACAAGTAATGCCAGCGTTCAGGTAATGTTGTTTCGTGATAGATTGGAGGTTTGGAATCCTGGCACATTGCCATATGGATTGACAGTA
>JAQXKS010000055.1 GCA_029010575.1 Bacteroidales bacterium
CTGCTAATCCGCTACTTGCTGACCCTATGTATTGGAATGGTTATATTGAAAAGGTGGGTACAGGAACAGAAGACATCATTAACAAGTGCCGCGAATATGGTCTAAAAACTCCAGAGTTTTATCAAGAAGAGGATTTTAGAGTTGTTATTTGGCGTGTAAATGAAGAAGGTGATCCAAAGCGTTCCAACGATGATCCAACAACGTACCAAGGCGTTCCAACGGACGAAGAGAAACTATTGGAGGTAATAAAGGAAACTCCCTCAATTTCAAGAGCAGAACTTTCTAAACGATTAAAAATCAGTGAACGTCAAGTTAGAAAGATAACAGACCTATTACGAGAAAAAGGCGTATTGATTCGTGAAGGCGGAAACTCTGGAAAATGGATTATTAACAGTCCCTATTATATCTGAGTTTTTCAAGAAATTGTACCTAAAACCCATAAATTGCTAAGAATAAATGGTTAATCTCTTGCATATGTCGAATATTATAATTGGAGTGAAAAATTCAGATATTTTAAGTACTTATTTCAGGACGAGTCATTCAATGTTATGTTTTTTCGTTACCTTTGCGGATGCGTTGGAGACAACGTAATGTGAGCAAGAATTAGAAGAGTAGGACATATTAAGAAATATAATTGAGTTTTCTTTTACCGTAACATCGAATCGGCAAATTTGAATTTACACGGGTAAAAGAAGACCGCGTCGTTTGGCGTGGGTCTTCTTGTCGTGTATGGGTTTTGCCGAACCTGATGTTACACAAGAGGGTCTGCGCCATTTGTGTAGTATCTCTTTAGTGAAAGAGACTTCATAAACGACAAGATAGATATGTTTAAAGTAATATGGGATCCGCAGGGTAACGGTGTGCAATTGACGATGTCATCAAAAGGTGATGCGTTGAATATTTCTCCTAGACCTGTCTTCTGGGAAGAACTTGACCTGTTGGGTCTGAATAAAATGGGGTGGATTTATCCTCACGTGGATGAACCGTTGCTTTGGGCATGTGATAGGAGATATTTCTATAAAGGAGATTTCGTTCTTGAAGTAAAGGGCGGTAATGTCTTCGATGCCCCTACCGTCATTCAACAAGATGGTTTTGAGTCTTTGATTCTGTCACCAGTTGATATGAAACGCCTTCGCACCCTCAATGAAGATACGATGTTCATCATTGAGCACGAGGCGATGGATTTCATTAATCAGACTTATCGTCGGTATAAAAACATTAAAGAGGTATCTAAAAATAATCCAAATATTGACTTTCAACGATTAGCTAGCAATCTTGGTAAGAAAACCAATCAGGAGCATGTCGTAGTTAAGGAGGATTGCGACTCATTTGATGTTATGCCTTTAAGCATGGCCGAGGAGTTGGGCAAGTCTCCAATACTTGCAACAAATACTGATATATTTATTACATCCTTTAGTGGGGGAAAAGACTCTCAAGTTGTTCTAGATTTGGTTTCAAGAGTTGTTCCTGCTGAAGATTTCATTGTTATATATTCTGATACTGGATATGAATTACCTCCATCTCTGAAGTTATATGAAATAGTAAGGGAAAGTTATACTCAGAAGTATCCGAACTTAAGATTCTACACGGCAAATAATCATCAACCAGTCCTATACTATTGGGATGAGATAGGTGCTCCAAGTCGAATACATAGATGGTGCTGTAGCATTATGAAGTCTGCACCTCTGAGTAGATTATTGAAGGAAATTGTAGGGAAAGGAAAGCAGCCGAACGCGGTGTTATTTGATGGTGTGCGAGCAGAAGAAAGTCCAGCACGCGCCTCACGGTCGAAAATAGGCAAGAATGTAAAGCACAATAAGATTATCAATGTGAGTCCAATATTGGAGTGGAATGCCACAGAGATATACCTATATATCTTGTTGAATAGTCTTCCCGTTAACGAGGCTTATAGAAGAGGCCTTTCGCGTGTAGGATGCGTTATTTGCCCGTATTCTTCAAGTTGGAGTGAGGATTTATGTGGACAATTATACCCTGAAACACTTACTCCTTTCGTCAATAAAATCCGCGAAGGTCTTGAGAGAAGTAAGACGGCTGGAATTGATAATTATATTCGGACGGGTCGGTGGAAAATACGTGCAGGAGGAAGATACTTGCACTGTGATTCGAATGTTATTTTTATGAGTTCAGCACCTGACTTTAAAGCCATAATAACGGCTCCTAAAGAGAACCTACTTATGTGGTTTAGGGTATTAGGGAGTATGAGTGTCAATCAAAATGGTGACACAACATATATTGAATTGAATCATCAAAAGCAAATCTATAAATGCACTCTCAAAGAGAATGACAGTACTCAGGTATTAGAAGTCATAGGCATAGATCCCAAAGATGTGGTGTTTGTAAGCCACTTAAAGAAAGTATGTTACAAAGCAACCTACTGTGTTCACTGTGAAGTCTGTGAGGTTGAATGTCCTACAGGAGCATTATCTGTCGTTCCGATTGTAACTATAAATAAAGACAAATGTATTCATTGCATGAAGTGTCTTGATTTTGATGGGAAAGGATGCCATGCAGCAAGTTCAATAAGTACATCAGATACAAGCATAATGACTAATCAAATAAAAAATATGGTACAAGGTTCTAAATCTGGGATTAACCGTTATAATGACGGTATGGGAATGCGCGAGAAATGGGTTGAGAAGTATTTCGATACCTACGAAACATTCTTTGATAACACTGAGCACGGATTAAATCCAAAATATCAGTTACCTCCGTTTATCAATTGGTTAAGAGAGGCTCTGATTCTTGATACTGACGGAAAGAACATAACTGAAGGCGGATTGTATATGGCTAAAGCATATACAAGTAAACCTCAGTCTGTATGGGAAATTATTTTCGTGGGGCTTTGCGAAAACTCTGAAATATGTTCGTGGTTCCATAGCACTATTAATTTCAATCAAAATTATTCGCGTGATGAGATGGATATTATTCTGCAAGATAGTTATCCGGATTTGAAGGATAGAACCCTGAGGAATCCATTTAATTCTCTTTTGAATACATTTAAGGAAAGTCCATTGGGCTCAAATATTCCTGTAGGTGTTTTATCTAAGGATAAAAATAAGGTACTACTTACTCGTCACCCTCATTCTGACATTTCTCTTGTGGCAGTTGCATATTCTCTATTTCGCTATGCTGAACGTCAGAACCGTCATATGTTGACTGTCTCAGAATTTTACGACGAGAATCAAAAAGAAGGAATTTACCATCAATTCGGTATTAGCAGAGATGCATTTGAGCGTTTGCTATTATCACTACAGGAGGAGGGTAATCACGTGCTTCGTGCAGAACTAAATATGGGTCTTGACAATATCATTTTGCGTGATGACCTTAAATCAATAGATATTTTAAAGATGATGCTCTAAAACTTAATTACTATGGCCACCAAGTATTCTGATTATATAAAGATGCAGGACTTCCTGCCTGTATATGATATGACTGATGAGACGCCCGATATGTGGCGAACATTTATTCCTACAAAACAATTTTGCGATTTGTTGCAGCGTAGCATTACTGCTATCACATCAAGTGATATAAGCAAGCGTTGTTCAATGTGGGTGCGCGGAACATTTGGTACTGGAAAGAGTCACGCCAGCAGTGTAGTGAGACATTTGCTCTGTGATTCTTTCGAAGAAATAGATGGTTATATTCAGAGTATTCCAAATGAGGCAATGCGTGCGCAATTATCTGCAATACGTAAGCAAAGAAGATATTTCCCTGTTGTGCTGAAAGGAGTTGAAGGTGCGTATAATATTCCTCGATTTTCACTTTCTATCCAGCGTGAGACAAAGAAGGCTTTGGTGGAGGCCGGTTATCCTGATCTTATTGTGCGTTCGGATTTTGATGAGGCGATACGTTGGGTGGAGAGTCATGAGAACCGAATTCCTGAGTTATTAGAAAATAATGATGAGCTTGCTTCGGAAGCATCAAATTATACAAAGTTGCTGACTAAACTCAGAAATAATGATATTGATGTGTTTATGCATCTTGAAGAGGCATTGGCTGCGGACAAGACTTATCTGACAAGTGATAGTATAAGTGAGTGGTTGGTGGAAGTGGAGAAAGAGATAGAGAAGGCTGGTATCGCAGACGGATTGATTATCTTCTGGGATGAGTTCACCAGCGTGATGGATACCTTGAAGAGTGATAGAATCAATGTGCTACAGAATATTGCGGAGAAATCACAGAATAATAATGTCTTCCTTTATCTAATTTCTCATCGTACTGAAAGTTCGAGCCTTGATGCTAAAGGTAAGGATATAACAAAGATGAGTGATCGCTATGATAGCGTTGATTATCAGATGGATGAGATCTCAACTTACTTGATTCTGCGCCATACTTTCAGTATACCTGATATGATGAGGATGAATATCTCTATGTGGGGAATTAAGGATAAGGTTGACAAGGGACTGTATAATTACCTTTGTGAGAGTAATAATCAGGATGAAAAGGAACATATCCAGAATTTGTTCCCTCTGCATCCTTATACAGCCTTCCTCTGTTCTAAGATGGCAAATATAATGGGTTCGGCGAATAGGAGTGTTTTGAAGTTTATGAATGATGAACAACATGGATTTAAACAATTTATCAACGAGCCGACGAATTATGACCAGAGGATGATGCTTACTGCGGACTGGCTATGGGATTTCTTCTATTCCGAGTTTATAAACGAGCCGCTTTGTGCTGCTTTCACTAATGTGTATTCATCACACGTAAGCAAAGTAGATGCAATGGGTGATGATTATAAACGTGTTTTCAAGGTCATCCTTTTGCTCAATACTCTTAGCGTAAAGTTCAAGAGTTCGCCTGAAAAATATGCTCCGAATGACAAAAATCTCAAGTATATTTTCTCTGGAGATCGCTGTGAGGAGAAGATGGATGTGATTCTTAATTGGTTGGACGAGACAAAAATCATTGTGCGGGATATTTTTGGGGAGTTTAAAATCTCAGTATCTTCTTACAATCCTGCTGAGATTACGAAAGAAAAGAACGCAGTTACCAGCACATATAAGACCGCTGTTGAATATCTCAGATTTAATGATAAGAGCAGGCAGGAGATTGAGAGAATTTTCTTAGTAGGAGAACGCCTGATGCGTAAGTGTGAGCCTCAGTTCTATGCATGTGAGGAAGCAGAAGCGGTTCTAAGAAGCAGGCTGAACAAATACACCCGTGAGAAACCTAACTACCTCCATGTTGCTTTGTTCTTCTCTATTACAGATGAATCCAGAGATGTAATGGAGAATAGAGTGAGAGCATTTTCAGAAGAATTTGAGAATACAATGTTCATAATACCTTCTGAAGTTTTTACACCAACTGCACAGACTCATTTTATCGATGCAGTCGCCCAGGCAAATGTGAGTCGTTCACACTTCAATACTGATGATGCTAGTCAATTTGAGAATGCAGCAAAGGAGTATGTGGCTAAGTGGAAGAATCGTATGAATGGTGGTACATATACTATGTATTTTAATGGTAACCGTTCAAGTGAGGGGATTTTTAGCAATATTTATAATGTTATAAATAAGAAGTTCAGTGTCCAGGTATTCCCTTGTGGAATGGAGAGCGTCAAGACCTTGCAGAGTGAGGCAATGACTTATTTTGCAAATAAAAACTTTAAGGCTCTTTCTCTTCAAATGTTGCAGAAGCGAACTAGGGATGAATTGTTGTTGTTTGGAGGCTCTGTTCGACCTACAAAACAAATTTTCCTAGAAGGAGAGAATAATCTAATTACCGAAACATGTGAATTGACAGATGCCGCAAAAGCCGGTAACTCATGGCTTAATGTAGTGTGCAAAGAATTGGATCTTCTTATTGAATCAGCGAAGAAGAAATATGCAGATAGGTTTTCGTTGAGTGACATACTTGCA
>JAQXKS010000056.1 GCA_029010575.1 Bacteroidales bacterium
TCTCCTGTCCACGAACCGGTAATCTTATTACCTTTGTCATCCTTTGCATCGACAGTGATAATCCAGTTAACATCGTCAAGCTTGCGGATTATGATGTTACCTTCATTCATAGGTGCCAGTTTAGTGGCATAACCTTCAGAATCGACAGAAGAGAGGTCTCCGTACCATGCATATAAAAGTTCACCGCCGCCGTATGGCATAAATCCAGGGAAGGCTCCGTTAGCTACGAAATCTTTGGTGATGGTAAATGTCGCGTCATCGATGTTTTTACCTGTTCCATTCTCTTTGAAGAACTGGAAAGTAATCATGTCACCTTCAGTATCAGGCTGTGCAAGAATAAATAGCCAAGATTCAAGTGTAGGGTAGAGGTAATTACCCAGATACATTGCATTTGCAACAGCCCTATCTGTAATATTCATCTCAATATCGGATTCAAGAGTACTCCAAGGCCTCTGTGGCATCGTGCTATTATCGCAGAAGTTCTTAAGGTCAATTTCTCCGGTATATTCACCATTGATGCGATGTTTGTCGGAGGTTTCAAAATCGAATTTGAAAGTGTAGTTTTTGCCTCCATTTTGTTTTACTTCTATAGTACCACCGATGCAGAAACCAATATTGTTCTTTCCTGTACTCTGGTCATAATAAGTAAGATATGTACCTGCGGGGTATACCACTTCCATAAGCTCCATCCATCCTCCACGGTCGAATGTCATGGGAACCAAATATGCGGGAGAGTTGATGGTGGGTATTACTGTGTAGATACCCTCTTCAATCTTCACATCTTTTGAATAGGGGTCTTCCAATTTGTGCATAAACATGGGGATATAAAGATGGTAGCCGTCAACTATCTTGCCGTTTTCATCCTTTTTGCCATTATAAAAGTTCAAAACAAAGTCATCAGCATGGGGGTTGAACCAGTTACCCCAATATCTGCCTTCGCAAGACTCAAGTTCAACTGTAACATCATCTTCGAAGGGATCGAAGCTTGCTGTTCCTGTCTGAACGAAGTCTATATTCCCTGAGTATCGGATGCGTATCTTTTCCTCCTTGCTGGTTGTTACTTCACAAGTTATGACATAGCTGTGCTGTGATCTTTCTACATTGATAGTACCATCCAGAAGATATACAATATCTACGTCATCTACACCGGTGCCGTTTCTATAATAGTAGCAGCTGTAGAGAGGTGCCCATGTGAATGCTTCGTATTCTTCGCCTATCTTGTACTCTCCTGCCGGAAGAGTTGCATTAATTGGCTGCTCATCAGCGACATTGTAAAAATCAAGCTGAAGGAGGATTCCTCCCACATTCGCAGGACAACCGTTTTCATCAAGTTTGCCATCTGAACTCAGGATTACCGAATAGTTTCCTGCACCGGCTACGTTGTCACTTCTGTAGAACGCATCTATAAGTGAGTTCAGGACTATTCCGTCAAACTCTTCGTCAGTAGTTATCTTCTTCTGCTCTAAAGCACTTGCTCCATTAGAAGAGATTGCAGCCACTGCAAATATATATTCTGTATTTGCATTCAGGTTATCAGCAGTTACTGTTACATCCTCATCAATAGCGATGGAGTTTCCTGTAGAAAGAATATCATCAGCAGAAGGAAGATCCTTTCCATTTTCAATGCAGATCCATGAAGCTTTCTCAGCTTTGGTAACATTGACTGTTACAGAGATAGAATTGCTTAGTATTAGTCCCTCTTCAATTTTAATTACAGGAGTTTCCCCTTTAATATCCTGATCCTTACACCCTGTGAAGGTGAATAGAAGAGCCAATGAAATCAGGATAGAAAACAAATGTCTTGCCATGTTAGTTACTATATAATTTTAAAATTCAACTATTCCTATTACTCCGCTAAATTTTATGCGTACCTTCTTTTCAGCGG
Source organism: Bacteroidales bacterium (assembly GCA_029010575.1). Lineage (GTDB taxonomy): Bacteria > Bacteroidota > Bacteroidia > Bacteroidales > UBA932 > Coprenecus. The sequence continues at coordinate 1,886 of JAQXKS010000056.1, forward strand.
TATATGATTCACAGACGCCGGTAAATGTCATAGTGTGGATTCCTTCGTTAAAATCGACTACCAATGTACCGCTCTTGAAGTAGTATGATGTGTAAGAGGGAGAGTATGTATCAATGTAGGATTTGGTACTTAGAGTTCCCGGCAGGTTTTCAGAGCCAACAGTGTAAGTGCCTGCGGGAAGATCATCATAACCCTCTTCGGCAAATATGCTCAGTGCAATTTCGTAATTCCAATCCACATCGTTCATCTTGATGTAGAACTCTCCAGGTTCCATATTGTCCTTTATATAATATTTGGCTGAAGAGATCTTTATGTCCAAATCATACGTAACGTCCCCCGGGGGTGTGATGTCAGGAATTTCTCCAGAATAGCTACCTATAACTGTAACATTCTTCTCTGTAGTTACGTTGATATCCAAAATATATTCTTCTCCTGAATATTGCACATCTATATATCCCTTCTCGAAACGATATTCTGGTCCGTCGTCGTAAGAGTATTTAGAATATTTGTAAATTAGCGTTTGTCCATCTTCACCATCGAGCGTATATCTTCCTTCCGGGATATAGTTTTCTTCTCCTTCCCATCCGAAATCGATGGAGAGGATATGCTTTCCGCTATCGTCTGTAAGTTCAACCTGATACTCGGATGAAGATAGATATTTTTTCACAGCCTTGGTAAATGTTACTTCATGTGTAATATCTGGTCCCGGAACTACAAATTCTTTAATCTTTCCCTCATAAGTAATATTCAAACTCTTTTCTGTAGAGAGCTTGCCGGAGAGAACTAAAGAATAGACTTCATCATCTGAAATTGAAACTTTGAGAGCTCCGCTTACAATCTCCAGCTCATCACCCTCTTCGTCAAAGAATTTGGAACCATCGATGGTATAGTCACCCTCAGGAAGATACTTTTTTACATCGTTCAAGGTAATATAGAGGTCAGCATAGGGATAATAATCAGTCTCAGAGCTGTTTTTATAAAGATGTAGTCTGATGTTTGTGACATTGTCCTTTACGCTTGTACTGGCATATTCCCTTTCAGCTACATATTCATAATCTTTTGCAGGCTTTTCAGGAGAGACTTTTGTCTGGAAAGAAAAAACGTCAGAGAGATAGTCTCCCCACTGTGAGGTGGCAGCTGCAATAATTGAGTATGATGTTCCTTCTTTTAAGTCGTTAAACTCTATCTTTGTCTGAGTGTTGATGAGTGCTGAGTCGAGAAGTTCACCCTCTTGCATTACCTTTTCAAATGTGAGTTCTTCGTTATTTATCTCATTTGTTGCATAAAATAGAAGTCTTACTTCATTTACATTCTCACTTTTCACTGCTATGGTAGCAGATGTTTCTGTTATGGAGATTTCTCCGAATGAGATTGCTGGTTCTTTAGGTGTAGGATTATCTTCAACAATCTCCTTTTTGCAGCTTGCAAGCAATGACAGTACTACTATAGCAAGCGTAAAAAACAACCTTTTCATATTAACT
>JAQXKS010000057.1 GCA_029010575.1 Bacteroidales bacterium
AAGGTGCGCAGCGACGCCTCCTATGAGAAGGACTACCTTTTGGGCAAGTATGGAGCAACGCCAATCATTGAGGATCTTTCCAAAGCATTGAGATATGAGAGCAAATTATAATCCCAGGAAGGAACATTCTATCAGGAAGAGGTACGGCTTCAAGAATCCCAAGAAGTCATTCTTGATTATTTGCGTGGATGACCGGGATTATCTGGCAAGTCTCATCAAGGCAGCGATTCCGGCGCTGCCGAAGCCAAAGGTGAAGAAAAGAACCCAATGAAGTGATTTGGATTCCTTGAGGTCGTGCAAATGTGGTACAAATAAAACGAAGAAGGGTGGGAATTGTACTGACCATTTTTGGTATTTATTGATTTTTCGTGTTGTTTGTATTGAAAAATCGCTTGATAAAAAGTATCTTCTAGTTGGTGAGTGTAAATGGACAAATCAAAAGAATGGTAAAATGATAGTAATATTTTGAACAGAAAAAGAAGGATTTATTCTTTTATTGTTCAAATAATTGCTATATTCGCAGTATGGATAGTAAATTAAGTGAAATAGGGACCATTCCTGTAACGACTTCAATCATTGAATCGTTATATCCAGAACTGAAGTCTGCTAATAAGAAAGTAACTTGGCTCGAAAAACAACGGATTATCATCAGACTTAAGCGAGGACTTTATGTGGTCAACCCAGAATATTCAGGAAAGACTCTACCGAGTGAGTTGGTTGCCAATCATCTCTATACACCTTCGTATATTTCAATGTCTACTGCACTACGATATTATGGACTTATCCCCGAGGCTGTATATGTTCATCAATCAATGACAGTAAAACATCCCCGAAGCTTTCAAACTCCAGTCGGCAATTATGACTATAAATATATTTCAAGAAAGGCATTTCCGATAGGAGTAAGGAGTGTGAATGAAGGTGACTATGCATTTCTTGTTGCATCACCGGAAAAGGCTTTGTGTGATTTGATTGCCAATTCCTCAAAAGTCATTCTTCGTTATATGAAGGATGTAGAAACATATCTTGAGCAGGATATTCGGATGGATATGGATGAGTTCTATAATATGGACGCAACCATATTTGAAGATTATATTAATGTAGGCAAAAAGGCTGATTCAATATCGACACTTTTAAAATTCTTAAAGCGATGAAAAATGAAATATATGACAATATGCTCTCCCGTTATGATTTAACAACAGAGCAACATAAGAGAAATGCCATATTTGAAGTTAACCAACAAATGATACTTGCGGGCCTGTATGCCGGAGGGTTCTTTGAGTCAGCTGCGTTCTATGGTGGAACATGTTTGAGAATCTTTCATGGCTTGCAGCGTTTCAGTGAGGATATGGATTTCTCACTGCTCGCGCAAGATGATAAGTTCGATTTTACGAAATATTTCCCTGCTATCATTGACGCCTTTGCAATGGTTGGCCGTGAGGTTGAAATAAAGAAAAAAGACAAGAGGAATTTTGGAAAGGTTGAATCGGCATTTCTTAAAGATAATACCGATGTGTATGATGTGACTTTCCAGACAGGGAAATCAATAAAGATAAAGATTGAAGTAGATACTTGTCCACCGTTGAACTTCAAGACGGAACAGAAGCTATTGCTTCAGCCATATTCATTTATGACCCGTTGTTTTGCACTTCCCGACTTGTTTGCAGGCAAGATGCATGCATTAGTATATCGTGCATGGAAGAACAGAGTAAAAGGTCGTGATTGGTACGACTTTGAATGGTATGTACGCAATAATATTCCACTTGATTTTGATCATTTGGCAGAACGATGCAAGCAATTCAACAATGAAGACATTACGCCAGAGTTATTCAAGGAGAAACTAATTGAGCGTCTCTCTACGGCTGATATAAAACAAGTGAAAGAAGATGTATTGCCTTTCGTGCGCAATCCAAAGGAACTTGACATTTGGTCAAATGATTATTTCGTACAGTTGGCTGGAATGATGAGAATCCAGTAAAAGTATGTGTAATCTATTGTCTGATAATCTTTTATGGTAAGGACTATTTTACCACCCATTTACCACCTTTTGCAGGGCCTTTACGGTCTATGAGTCCTTCAGCTTTCAGCTTGGCGAGCTGCTTCTCAACTGCCTTGGCTGAGATGCCTATTTTCTCTGCAAGTGTGGCTACAATTTGCTTGCGGTATTTGCCCCACATTACCATAGGATTGCAGAATTTGTCAGTATACTGGTTGACTATGCTGTCCAGTTCTGTCTGAATCATCGCAGATGTCCCCACAATCATATAATCTTCAAGGAAGGTGCTTTTGCACTCGGCAGCAACCTTCTTTGTAAGGGTATCATATTCACGAAGGAACTCCTTTGCACCAACACAGAAGAGCATTGAATTTTACTCCAAGTCTTCTTTTGGATTTACTTCAGTTTTCATACAACAGATTATTTCTTTTCACCCAGTATGCACCATCTTATGAATGGAATGCGCTTGAGTAATTCATAGAGTATCGGTGAGAGAGTGAATACAGCAATTGTCAGAATAATATATATGTACACTGGAGGCAGCTGAGTCTTGACCTTCAGGAAATAGCCGACTGTGGCGATTACAAGATAGTGTACGATGTAGATGCCGTAGCTTGAGCGAGTCATATATGAGGCGAGTGCTCCTGTCTTGTCAAACGAGGTCTTGAACCAGCCCATCATTGCAAGGCACATAAGCCATCCGTAGATATTGTTCAGAGGAGAACTCAGATACTTCGGCAATGTGTTGTCCTGACCGAATCCTGTCACCGTCAGGATGATGCCAGAGACCAGCGCACATGCCATGAGAGGAATCCATGCTCGGCCAACAATTTCCTGAACCCTGTCATGGGAGAATACGAAATATCCCATGAGAAATGGAATCAGATAGAATGCAGGCTTGTAGAGGTTCCATAGTCCGTTTGCACCGGCAGAATCAGGCTCCATTATAAGGGTCTGATGTCCCAGCCAGAAGAGTACGCCCATCAGAATCAGTGGAAACATCCCTATCTAAGGGGATAAAAACGAAATGTGTATAGTTTAAATTTGTAAGGGGTTGATGTTGTGAGGGTTGTAAAAATTAGGGTGGAAACGAAATGTAACATTGAGTTAACATTGGGTTAACATTTGAGGGGTGTTTGAACGCGGTGTTTGAGCGGTATTTTAACATTGGATTTGAGCCGGGCAATTAAACCGGTCATCATATTCGGGATCCCGTCTATAAAGCCAATTCAGGGGGCTTGTAGGCGGGATTCTTGAGTTGTGAATGGTCTTGCCTGGGATTGAAGCGAAGGCGTTTGAGCGGCTTTTATTTGAGGCCTGTAATAGAGCCTGTGTGATGTGCCATCTGGTGTCTTCAAGACTGGTCAAAGATGGAGTGGGCTGACACTTGGGCTGACACTTGGGCTGACATATCAGAAACGAAATGTATCTAATGGGCTGACATTTGGGCTGACATTTGGGCTGACAAAATCGTGACAAAATATGCTCTCAAAAGTACCCAAACTGACATAAAAAGGCTGGAAAATGCACGAAAAAGGGCGTTAAAGTACCCCAAAATGACATAGATTTTCAGGGTTAAATGGCTGAAACTTAATCGAAAAGGGGGTAAAATGCACGA
>JAQXKS010000058.1 GCA_029010575.1 Bacteroidales bacterium
AGGACAGAAAGAGAGAAGCGGAGATATGAAGACCCCCGAGTCCTATCCCGGCACTCCTTTCTATATAAGCCAGATTCAGGATGCAAGCAACTGGTGTCATGATTTCGGAGACGGGCGGGGGAGTATCCTCTCCTACGGCAAATGGTTCATGCGTCTGAACACACCCGGCTTCAAGGGAATCGGAATCCACGGAAGTACCAATAACCGTGAAACCATTCTCCAGGGACGTGACAGTGAAGGATGTATCCGACTCTACGATGAGGATATAATTCACCTTCACGACCACTACAGCAAAGTCGGAATAAAAGTGGTAATACTTCCTGAAGATCATGCACCGCTGCCTTTCGAAAAAAGAGCTTTTTCAAGTCGCCAAAAAGAAAAGCGTCTGGAATCAGTTTTACAATAATCTGTCCCCTAACATACTATTTTATCAAATCAAATATTTTAAAATATATAATTTTCAAAGTCACTCATACTCAAGTGTATATAGTAGAATATTACAATTTTGATACCACTATTAAATAACATAAAATACTTTTTCATTTTTTTGACTAGCTTTCTGTACAACATACTTCTAAATGTTTAGATAAAAAGCTGATAATCATAATATTACATTTTGGATTCTTTTTACGGAAAGCTAGTTCTTTCTTTTTTTCTCTTAATACATAATTATATATAATTTAAATAATATTATCTAAGATGAGTATTTTTACAGGCAAAACACTAATGATAACAGGAGGAACAGGCTCCTTCGGTAATGCAGTCCTTAGACGCTTTATCTCAACTGATGTCGGCGAGATACGCATTTTCAGCCGCGATGAAAAAAAGCAAGATGATATGCGTCACGAATATCAGGTTGAGTACCCCGATTTAGTACATAAGATAAAATTCTATATTGGAGACGTAAGAGATATACAGTCATGCCGAAATGCAATTAAGGGAGTCAATTTTGTCTTTCATGCAGCGGCCCTAAAACAGGTACCTTCATGTGAATTTTTCCCGATGGAGGCGGTCAAGACCAATGTCATCGGCACAGATAATCTTCTTACCTCTGCAGTTGAGGCCGGTGTAGAGACTGTAATATGTCTTTCGACCGATAAAGCAGCCTATCCCATAAATGCTATGGGAATCACCAAGGCTATAGAAGAGAAGGTAGCAATAGCTAAATCGAGAAATTCAGGCAATACCAAAATCTGCTGTACCCGTTACGGCAATGTTATGTGTTCAAGAGGCTCTGTAATTCCCCTGTGGATAGACCAAATCAAAAATGGCAACCCCATAACTTTAACCCATCCTGACATGACACGCTTTATCATGTCTCTGGAAGAGGCCGTAGACCTGGTCCTTTTCGCATTCGAACATGGTAAGAATGGAGATATACTCGTCCAGAAGGCTCCCTCATGTACCATCTTGACACAGGCTCAGGCTGTATGTAACCTCTTTGGAGCAGATACTGAAAAGATCAAGATTATAGGAATCCGTCATGGAGAAAAGATGTACGAGACACTTCTGACCAACGAAGAGTGTGCCAAGGCAGAGGACCTTGGAAATTTCTACAGGGTACCGGCTGACAACCGCGGACTCAACTATGACAAATTCTTCCTTCAGGGAGAAACCCAAAGAAATGTCATGACCGAGTTTAACTCCAATAACACCCGCCACCTGACTCTCCAAGAGACTATCGAGAAGATTGCAGCACTTGAATATATTAAGAAAGAGCTATTATGAAGATTCTAGTAACAGGAGCAAAGGGGTTTGTGGGCAAAAATCTCTGCGCAACACTTAATAATATCAGAGATGGGAAGATGAAAGTCTCAACTTCGGGAGGAAACCTCTTGAAAATAAGTGAAATTTTCGAATACGATATAGACTCCTCAGATCAGCAGCTGGAGAAATGGTGCAGCGAGTGCGACTTTGTCTTTAACCTCGCCGGAGTAAACAGACCCGTCGACCCGGCAGATTTCATGAAGGGGAACCACGACTTTTCATCCAGACTACTCGACACCCTGAAAAGATATGGTAACCTCTCTCCCGTAATGGTGAGCAGCAGCATACAAGCTTCATTGACAGGCAGATTCTCAGGTTCAGAATATGGTCGGAGCAAAAGGGCTGCCGAAGATCTCTTTCTGGATTACTCCGCGCACAGCGGGGCAAAGGTCCTGATATACCGCTTCCCAAACATATTCGGAAAGTGGTGCAGACCAGGATACAACAGCGCCATCGCCACATTCTGCCACAACATAGCAAATAATCTCCCAATCACCGTCAATGACCCATCTGTAGAACTTGAACTCCTTTACATTGACGACCTGGTCGATGAGATGTTGCTTGCCCTGCAGTCAAAGGAGCACCGTTGCGAATCAGACCCACGGTTCTGTTTTGTCCCAATAACACACAAGGAGGCATTGGGAGAGATAGCACAGACCATAACCTCCTTTGGGCGCATTGGAGTGGATATTGAAATTCCTACAATTGCCCCCGGCACCCTTACCAAAAAGCTTCTGAGCACATACCTTAGTTACCTTCCTGCAGAAAAAACAATTTTCAGCCTGAAGATGAACTGCGACCACAGAGGCAGTTTTACAGAACTCCTTCACACTCAAGGATGTGGTCAAATCAGTATCAACATCAGTAAGCCTGGAATCACCAAGGGAGAACACTGGCACCATTCCAAATGGGAAATATTCACAGTAGTAAAGGGAGAAGCCCTCATCCGTATGAGAAAAGAGGGAACAGACCAGATAACCGAATTCAGAGTGAGCGGAGAGAAAATCGAATCTGTAATCATGCTCCCCGGATACACCCACAACATCATAAACCTGAGTCCGACACAGGATCTGGTAACGGTGATGTACTGCAACGAAACATTTAACCCTGAACACCCCGATACCTGGTACGACCCTGTCGAAACCACTCAAAAACAGATACAACAATGACACAGCAAACTCCAAAATTTGACTACAGCGACATAGAGTGGCAAAACAACGGAAGGCTCAAGCTAATTATCGTCGTAGGAACACGGCCGGAGATAATCAGACTCTCTGCAGTAATAAGAAGATGCAGAGAATACTTTGACGTGATTCTTGCCCACACAGGACAAAATTATGACTACACTCTAAACGGAATATTCTTCAAGGAACTCAACATAGAGGCACCCCAAGTCTACATGAACGCAGTCGGAGATGACCTGGGAGCCACCTGTGGCAACATCATCAACTGCTCCTACAAACTCTTCTCACAGACACGTCCTGACGCAGTCCTTGTACTGGGAGACACCAACTCCTGCCTCAGTGTAATAGGCGCCAAGCGTCTGCACATTCCCATATTCCACATGGAGGCCGGCAACAGATGCAAAGACGAATGTCTGCCGGAAGAGACCAACAGACGCATAGTCGACATCATCTCAGATGTAAACTTGGCGTATAGCGAACACGCCAGAAGATATCTTGCCGAATGCGGACTTCCACGGGAAAGAACCTACGTGACAGGATCCCCAATGGCAGAAGTACTCGAGCAGAACCTTGCCGAAATCATGGCAAGCGATATTCACGAACGCCTTGGACTGCAAAAAGGCAAATATATTCTCCTGAGCGCCCACCGCGAAGAGAATATCGAAACCGAGAAAAACTTCCTGAGCCTTTTCAACGCCATCAACGCCATGGCTCAGAAATACGATATGCCTGTTCTCTACAGCTGCCACCCTCGCAGCCGCAATCGCCTTGCCGCCAGTGGCTTCCAGCTTGACAAGCGTGTCATCCAGCACGAACCCCTTGGTTTCCACGACTATAACTCTCTACAGATGAACGCATATGCAGTCGTCTCCGACTCAGGTACACTCCCTGAAGAGAGCAGTTACTTCACATCCATCGGTCATCCCTTTCCTGCTGTCTGCATCCGTACGAGTACAGAACGCCCAGAGGCACTGGATAAAGGTAATTTCATAATAGCAGGAATCGGAACCCAGACACTTATTCAGGCAGTCGAAACAGCTGTCGGACTCTGCAGGATGGGACATCACGGAGTACCCGTACCCGATTACACCGATCTCAATGTCTCGACCAAAGTAGTAAAGATCATTCAGTCCTATGTCGGCATTGTAAACAAGATGGTCTGGAGAGAAGACAAGTAATATAATTATAACCAACACATTATGAAGATAACAATAGTAGGCTGCGGTAATTCAGGTCTCATTCATGCAGCCAAGATATACGAAAAGGGCGGTCACGAGGTATGCCTGCTCAAAACATCCGATACAAGGAGTGATTTCTACGACAAAATAGTCTCAGAAAAGGGATTCAGGGTAAAAGACCTTACCAACAAGGCACACGACTTCTTCGTGCTTCCCTCCCTTATAACAAGAGATACAGCTCGTGCAATCACCGGTGCAGATATAATAATGGTAATGACCACTACCCTCCAGCACGAGAAAATAGCCCGTCTTATAGCGCCCTATGTCACAGACGGACAGATAATAACACTCTGTCCAGGATATATGGGCAGCCTAATCTTCAAAAAGTACATCAAGGCAGATGTCATATACACCGAATGGGAAACCACCGCATATAACGGAAGGGTAACAGACCAAGGGTATGTAAAAATAACATTCTACAACCCCAGGAACGCCATCTCAGTACTGCCCAACAATAAAAGCAATGAGGTGCTGGAGATCTTCTCCTCACTCTTTGACAACACCAGATACCTTAGAAAGAACATCCTCGAATCAGCACTCCATAATCCGAACATGATAGTACACACCATCGGCATGCTCTTCTCAGCATCCAGAATAGAGTACAGCAACGGAGAATTCTGGATGTACAGAGAGGCATTCACTGACTCGGTAGTGAATGTAATCAATCAGTTCGACAAGCAGAAGAATCAAGTCCTGCAGGCATTCGGATGTTCCCCTCTCGACTATTTCGAAGCAGCAAAATGGCGAAATGAAGAGGATCTTTCCATAGATGCAATGACCTCATTCAAATCATTTGCAGACTCATCCAATAAAGGACCGGGCATGCTGCGCCACAGGTATTTTCTGGAAGATGTACCCATGGGACTGGGACTCTTTGTCTCGCTGGGAAAAGTCGCAGGAGTAGATGTCTCAGTGGCACAGTCGATAATGACACTTGCCTCGTCACTCTTAGGCGAAAACCTTGCCTTGGAATCCAGAACAATAGAATACCTGCTTGATAAAGAAAAGGTCACCCTCGAGGATGTAATGAAAGCAATCTCATAGGAAATGTCGGCATCTCTAAAAGAACAGACACTCTCTGGAATAATATGGAGCGGGCTCCAGAAATCAGGCTCTCTCTTTCTGGGGTTCATCTCCAGCATAGTACTTGCACGCCTTCTCACGCCGCAAGACTACGGCTGTATCGGGATGCTTGCCATCTTCATAGCTGTCTCATCTACATTTATAGACGGGGGATTTGGTTCGGCACTCATACAGAAGAGCAAGCCCACTGAAGAAGACTACTCGACTATCTTCATCTGGAACCTCTTCCTCTCGAGTGTACTCTACACCATCCTCTTCATAGGGGCACCATCGGTGGCAAACTTCTACAAGACACCGATTCTTTCGGATGTACTGAGAGTTCAGGGAGTCATACTGGTAATAAATGCTCTAAAGATAATACCTGTAAACAGGCTCAGAAAAACACTGAAATTCAAAACAATAGCAGTTACCGAAGTAACAGTCTCCTCAATATCGCTGGTAATAACCATCATACTCGCATGGAGAGGATACGGAGTCTGGGCACTCGTGGCACAGCAGATATCTGTCAGCCTTCTCTCTGCCATCATGTACTGGTACTCCAGCAAATGGAAGCCCTGTCTGAGATTCTCCCGGACCTCCCTGCGCGAACTATTTAGCTTCGGAGGATACCTACTGGCAGCCAATCTAATAAACACATTCAGCAACAACATCCAGGGACTCCTCATAGGAAGATTCTTCAATCCCGTTGTAACAGGATACTACTCCAAGGCACGACAGACAGAGAATCTCGCCTCCACCCTTGTATCCCAGATAATGGACCAAGTCTCATATCCGGTACTCGTGCAGGCAAAGGACAATATGCAGATGATGAAAGCAATGCTAAAAAAATTCATAGGAATATTGGCATTTATATCATTCCCCATGATGGCACTTCTAATCCTACTTGCCTATCCTGTATTCATACTCCTCTACTCAGATACATGGGTAGAGAGCATACCCTACTTCCAGATTCTCTGTGTAGGAGGACTTGCAGTATGTCTTCAGGGTATAAACTACTATGCTGTTGCAGCAATAGGAAAGAGTCGTGACATATTCAAATGGACATTCATCAAACGAATAATCGGGCTCGGACTTATCATAGCCGGATTCTATATAGGAGGAATCAATGGACTTCTTTGGGGCAGTGTAATGGTATCACATCTGATATACTGGATCAATGCATACCTGTGCTCCAAATATATTGGATATAGCCTCAAGGAACAGTTCTTTGACCTTATCCCCATAGGAGTAGTAACCATACTGAGCTTTGGAATAACATACATATCCGAGGGATTTCTTCCGGAGAACATCTATGTCAAAGGGGCAATCCAGTTTGTCATCTTTTGTTCACTATACCTCTCCATTTCACTGCTGCTTCGAATCCAATCTTTCGAAAACATGAGGGAAATAGTGAAAATATTGAAGAAAAAATTGATATTCAGATAATCGAATGATACAGGAACTAATAATCAAAAACGGAATCAGACTTAGGGAGAGAGAGGATATATCATCTATCAAGAATAAACTCTCCAAATGCGAGAGAATTTCTCTGACCCAATCACAGAAAAATGATATCCAGCGCTTCTACAGAAGAGTAGCAGGAAAGGAGGTACCTACCTACTGGCACGAATACTTCCACTCGCGCAACGGATACTTTTCAGTCGAATACATACCCACATCCTTCTATCACAAAGAGCTCATTTACAGGCTGAACAACTATAAACTCAGACACGCATACGTGGATAAGGGCATCTATGATATCTATTTCCCCGACGTAAACCGTCCAGCCACCATTGTCAAGAACATAAACGGCTTCTACTATGATGCCAGCGGGGCCATTACACAGCAAGAGGCCCTTCAAAGGTGCAGCGGTATCACCGAAGCCATCATCAAACCATCACAGGAGGGAATGTGGGGAGAGGGAGTAAACCTGATAAAGTCTTCTGACATTACTGATTATCACCAACTTTTCGATAAATACGGAAAGAACTTCATTATTCAGGAGAGAATAAGGCAGGATGAGCAGATGTCACTTCTCAACCCCACATCTCTCAATACCATAAGAGTCCTCAGCTACAGAAACAACGATGGAGTATTCATACTCTACACAGTCGTACGCATAGGCCGTATGGGAAAGAATATCGACAACGAAACAGCAGGAGGCATCAACGCAGACATCGATATGGCCACCGGGAGAATAAAGGATTGCGCCTACGGTACCCCTTCCGAGAAGAGGATAGAATGTACCGACTGCGGCACCTTGCTCAAGGGGTTCGAAATACCATCATACTCCAAAGTTATTGCAAAGGTGAAAGAACTGCATGAAAGGCTGCCATATTTCCGACTCGTGGGATGGGACTGGGGAATAGACAGCAACTCCGAACCGGTACTGATAGAATGGAACAGAGCTCCGGATTTGAGCCAGACTGCACACGGACCTGCATTCGGAGAGATGACACAGATGATAATCAAAGAGACCCTTAAACTGGAAGATTCAAGATATTTTTGATACGATATAACCATGACACGTAATTTCAAAATAACCCTGGGCAACCTCTTCAAACGCACACTTACCAGGATTTCCCCAAAGCTAAACACCAGAGTCATCTACTTTTTTAAGTTCGGCAAATCGATAAACCTCCAGGAACCCAGAACATTGGACGAAAAAATCCAATACCTCAAATTCAACGACTACTACAAAAACCCGCTCATCACAATGTGCGCTGACAAATATCGTGTCAGAGATTACATAAAGTCGCGTGGATGCGAAGAGATTCTCAACACACTCTACGGAGCATGGGATTCTCCCGACGAAATCGTCTGGTCCGAACTCCCCGACAAATTTGTCCTCAAATGGAACTTCGGATGCGGCCATAACATAATTGTCAGGGACAAGAAGAAACTGGATATCGAAAAGACCAAACAACTGCTCAAAAAATGGTATAGGACCAGAAACACCTTCTACCTTACATATTCCGAAATGCAGTACAAGGATATTGAACCCAAACTACTGTGTGAAAAGCTCATAGATACGGAAGACGGGAACCTTCCCACAGACTACAAAGTCTACTGCTTCGGAGGTATCGGTGACTGTGTACTCGTCTGCTCGGGACGCGATTCTGAAGGAAAAGGGGCGAAATACTACTTCGTGGACCAGGATTGGAATCTGAAAAGATACAACAAAGCTGGAATGCAGGCCCCGAATGGATTCACCCTCCCCAAACCCGAGAATTACCATCTTCTCTTTGAATATGCAAAAAAGATTACCCGTCCTTTCCCCTTCGTGAGGGCCGATTTCTATCTTGAAAAGGGGAAAATCACCTTCGGAGAACTCACCTTCACCCCATGCGGAGGGTTCGATGTCAACAGACTCCCTGAAATCCAGATACTATTCGGTGATAAAATAAAAATCAACAAAGAATGATAAAAAGAAAATGGCTCAGTAAACTCAGGAAGTTCTCTTTTGTCCTTCTTCTGCTGATGACAGCAGTTTCATACCACCCATACTTTGCCAACATTCAGGTAGTAGACAAGTTACCCAACCCACTGAACAAATACATTGTGATATTATCAGTATGTACCTTTCTGCTATATATCAAACATATATTGACAATAAAGAACAACTTCATCAGCAAGTACATTCTGTGCATAGCAGCCTCCCTCTTCCTATCACTCATATCAATCTGCATCTTTGACAACAACGGATACATAGAGGATATCAAGAGTATACTGCTCACATTCCTCTTTCTGACTATAGGTTATTCCATCAAAATCGACAGATGGCAGCTGGAGGGACTCGTACTCGCATACTCCTGCACAGTGATATTTGCAACATTTATGCAGGTAATTATCAACATCGGAGGATTTATAATAACAGATGGTTACATCCAATATGGAAAGAACGCTCTGGGAGTAATGAACGCCTCGTCGGCAGTGGCACTGCTTGTAATGACACAGGTATCATTCGGCAGAAAGAGACTCTTCTGCTATCTTCTCTATGCTATCATTTTTCTTTTAATGGTGACCATAAGGGCAAGGACAGCATATCTTACACTCTTCCTTCTGACAGGATATCTGATATACAGCAAGTTCAAGAGGAAACAGTATAGAATCCACCCATTATATATCCTCATCCCACCCTTGTGCATTATTTCGCTACTGATAATCCCCGGAGTATGGAAGACACTCTTTGGATATGTCTACGATTCATTCACCCAGAACCATGGAGGAGACATAACAGCCGGAAGGACAGTCAGGAACATTAGTGCTTTGAATATCATCACAGATTCTCTTTTTTTTGGAAATCTCTGGCTTGAAAGAAAAATCGGACAAGTGCACAACTACCCCCTGAGAGTTCTCTCGAGCTATGGAGTATTGATAGGTTTTCCTCTTCTATACCTTTATACTACATTGATAGTCAAATCAGTACGAGGAATGTTCGATACATGGAACCTATCCAATATTGGCTATATCGTCATGATGGTACCCATGATCATTAGCATGGCGGAACCTACCTTCCCATATGCACCGGGCACCAGCACCATATTCCCCTTCATCCTCTTGGGAGTCACTTTGAAAAATACCACAATGAACAAATAAAACACATACAAGAATCTTTTAATAATGAAAAACATTTTGGTAATCACCCCTATCTATCCAGGACCCGGAATACCCGAAACAGACACACAGGTAGTGCACTATTTTGCTAAAGAATGGGCAAAAGAGGGATATAGAGTCAAGACCATCTTCATTCCATCCATTTTTCCATCCCTCTACTATTGTGCAGCACGAATCTTCAAGGATAGCATCAGTACAATGGCAGGATTCAAGGTCAGAACCAACAGACCTTCTGATATGAAGTACACCCTCGATTCTGTAGAGGTAACTCGAATAGGAATTAAAAAATTCATACCCCATACCATGCCATCTTCAGCAGCTCTTAGAAAAATAGTCGAAAAGATTATTGCAGACTGCAACGAGAGCAAATTCGTCCCGGACTACATAACAGGACACTTTGCCAACCCTTCACTCAAGATAATCGCCATGCTTAAAAGCCACTTCAAGTCCACCTGCTGCTATGTAGCACACAGTGTAAATGAGCTTGAAGTACTTGGCAATGAAGCTGAGCGACTACTCAACAAGATGGACATCATAGGATTCAGATCCAAGCACACAGGATACCTCATCCAGAAACGATACTCCGTAGCAGTACCATCATTCATCTGTTACTCAGGCATTCCGGAGTCACTCTTGGGCGAAAGGAAAGAGAAGCAATTTACCCATTTTCGCAACAAGATAGTTTTCGTAGGAAACCTTATCGCTAACAAAAATCCCACTGCCCTGATCCCGGCAGCAGCCACAGCATTCAACGGTACTCCATTCGAAATAACCTTTGTCGGAGACGGAAAGGAGAGTGAGAAGATCAGAAGCATCGCAGCCAAGTACAACTGCAGCTCATCCATATCCCTTACCGGCCGTCTTCCCAGAGAAAAAGTCCTAGATATAATGGATGAATCAGACATTTTCATAATGATATCTAACCACGAGGCATTCGGTCTGGTCTATCTGGAAGCCATGTCAAGAGGCCTTATAACCATCGCCTCGAAAAGAAACGGGTTCGACGGAATCATCAGGGACGGATACAACGGTTTCCTCTGCGAGTCAGGTGATCAAATGGAACTATCACTGATACTCAAACATATCCGTTCTCTTCCCTTGGAAGAGCTTCAACGAATTTCAGCCAATGCATACGAAAGCGCGTCAGAACTCACTGACCACAAGGCTGCAATGATGTACATAAATGCAATTTCACACATAGACTACATCCTGGTATGAAAATCCTTTTCCTCACTATAGCAGACCAGATCCGCGAAATAGAGACACCCGGAATATACAACGACCTTGTCAGATATTTCAGGGACAACGGCCACCAGATGATTGTCATGTACCCTACAGAGAGAAGAAACAGAGGCAGAACATCCCTCTACACGAGAGATGGAATAACATACCTTAGCGTAAGAACTCTCAATGTAACCAAATGCTCCATTTTGGAAAAAGGAGCAGGTCAGATGCTCATAGAGGGGCAGTTCCTCAGGGCCTTCAGAAAATACCTCGGTAAGGAGAAATTCGACATCATCCTCTACTCCACACCTCCAATCACATTCACAAGAGTAATTGCCAATGCCAAAGCATTGAACCCAGAGGCGATGGCCTACCTTATGCTCAAGGATATCTTCCCTCAGAATGCTCTTGATCTGGGAATCCTCAGCCACAAAGGCTTCAAAGGCATTCTCTACAACTACTACCGCAACAAAGAAAAAAAGCTCTACATGATAAGCGACCGCATAGGATGCATGAGCGCTGCAAATGTAGACTACATCCTTAAGAATAACCACTTTCTCACACCTGAGAAGGTCGGAATATGCCCCAACAGCTACACCCCTGTCCAAAGGGAGAAACTATCACCTGAATCAATAAAGGAGATAAAGGAAAAATACGGCCTTCCGACAGACCGTCCACTGCTCATCTACGGCGGAAATATGGGAGTGCCACAGGGAATACCATTCCTGATAGGGTGTATCAAATCGATGTTTAATACAGACAAGTGTCACTTCGTAATAGTGGGAGACGGCACTAAATACAAGAGCCTGGAACTCTTCAGCCAAATCTTCTGCGTCCGAACGATGACACTCATCAGATCCCTTCCCAAAGAGGAGTTTGACAGGCTCACAGAGGCATGCGATGTGGGAATGATCTTCCTTGATTACCGATTTACCATACCCAACTTTCCATCGCGTATGCTCTCATACATGATGGCAAGAAAACCCATATTGGTAGTCACCGACCCCAACTGTGATATGGGCAGCATTGCCCAACAGAATGGTTTCGGAATCTACTCTCCAAGTAACTCTGTCACTGCATTCAACAAGGCAGTCGACAGAATACTCAGTTCAGATCTGCAGCAAATGGGCGAGAACGGATTCAATTACTTTATGAATAATTATACCACCCGACACACTTACAATGCTATAATTAACTCAAAGCAGTAACATTACATTTGAAAAATATGTCTCTAACTAAAAGACAAAAAATTTACATAAATTATGTAAAACGTCCCATCGGATTCCTTGGAGCATTGGTCGCATTGATTATCTTTTCTCCGATCATGCTGATACTCATGGCAGTGCTCTATTTTGCAAACAAGGGTGCTGGAGTATTTTTCCTTCAGGCAAGACCAGGAAAGAATGCTGTTATCTTCAAGGCAATAAAATTCAAAACCATGACAGACGAACGCGACTCAGAGGGCAATCTTCTTCCGGATGGAGAGAGAATCACCCCTGTGGGACATTTCATCCGTTCCACATCTTTGGACGAATTGCCCCAGCTAATAAACATTCTCAAAGGGGAAATGGCATTCATCGGTCCACGTCCTCTACTGATCAGTTACCTTCCCCTATACACCCAGGAACAGATGCACAGGCACGATGTCCTGCCCGGCTTGAGCGGTCTTGCACAGATCAACGGGAGGAACAACATCCCTTGGGAGAAAAAATTCGAACTTGACCTCTACTACATTGACCACATTGGACCTCTTATGGATATGAAAATCTTCCTGAAAACCATTGTCAAGGTATTTATGCGATCTGATATCAACACCTCATCGGGAAAATCTGCCACTATGGAGCTATTTACAGGTACTAACAATAAAAAGAATGAAAATATGAAAGATATTGCAATTTTAGGAATGGGAGGTTTAGGCAGAGAGATACTCTCGCTTATAAAGGAGATCAACAAGGTCGAAAACAAGTGGAACATCATTGGTTTTTTCGACGATGGCTATTCCCCAGGGTACGAATGTCACGGATTAAAAAATCATGGTGGCATAAATCTTCTGAACTCATGGGACAGACCGCTGGCTCTGGTTATAGCCATAGGTTCACCTAATACTAAGAAAAGTATTTATAATAAAATAATCAATAAAAATATATATTACCCCACACTCATTCATCCTTGCGCAGTCATTGCCGACCCTGATTCGGTACGAATCGGAGAAGGAAGTCTCATCTGTGCAAATAATATGATTACTTGCGATATAGTTATAGGGAAATTTGTTCTGCTGAATCTCTCCTGCACATTGGGACACGATACTATAATAAAAGATTTCTGTGCTTTCATGCCCACTTGCAATATCAGTGGGGAGTGTGTAATCGAAGAGGGTACCTACTGTGGCACAGGTGTCAAGATCATTAACAAGATAACCATCGGAAGGGATACTATAGTGGGAGCAGGATCCGTGGTCGTTCGTTCTTTGCCTTCAGGGTGTACAGCTGTCGGCAGCCCCGCCAAACCCATCAAGTTCGCTAATCCCTCACTGTAGTTCTCAGACTCATACTTATCCAACATAATATGTCAGAAGAAAGAAAAACGATTTACCTTTGTCTTGCTCACATGAGTGAGGCTGGTTTGGAACAGAAATATATCAAGGAGGCCTTCGATACCAATTGGGTAGTTCCGATGGGTCCCAATGTCAATGCCTTTGAAAAGGATCTTGCCGATTTTGTCAATTCCAAGCACCGC
>JAQXKS010000059.1 GCA_029010575.1 Bacteroidales bacterium
CGCTGAACGTTTTCAATGACCGTTGACATCCGGCCTTTCGCTGAGCATTTCCACTGCTAGCAGGTTTCAAACTTTCCATTGAACGTTCCCACTATACGTTGACGTCTAACCTTGCCGATGAACATAAGTCGCTAGTTGACATCTCACATTTCATGATTGTTCACGATGAATGCTGCCACTGCCCGCAGGCGTTCGGCATGCCGATAAATGCTGCCACTGCCCGTTGGCTAGTAAGTAAAATGATTTCAGTGCACAGCGACCATGCTCAGAGACCACTCTGAAGGGTGTGTGTTCACTGGAGCCCTTCCTAGGGCCTCAGTGCACATCCATGTGCCCCAGAACGCACTCTGAGGCCTATATCCGTTCACTGTTTTCACTTTACTCACAAATTTGGTTCTTCCGCAATTTAGTTGAAAGACGGAGTTTGTACTGCTAGCAAAGGAACCTAGTATAGACGCGAAAAATCAATTAGCTATATATCAAAAATCGTAGTTTTAGTAAAATTTAACTAATTGATTATTAGGTTTTACATAAATTTTTCGTAACTTTATGCTTACTACAGTCTATAGTCTCGCCTATGTTCATCGAGACCTCCTGTGCTTCAACTAAATTGCGGATGAACCACAAATTTTTACTGGATGGTTGCTGAACACCTCTTTTCGAATAGATTACTCTCGGTCTGGTAGCAAATTCCCTTCAAACCACACTCTCTATGGTAATCTCTTTCATAGGGAAGCATACATAATAGTTAGTATGGAATAGGATGATGTGGAATAGGATGATGTGGAATAGGATAATGTGGAATAGTATAGAAAGGTATCGTAAAGTAAAGTATAGTAAAGTAAAGTAAAGTATAGTATAGTATAGTATAGTGTGGCATGGCTTAGAGATAGGATATTATGGAATAGAATTATAGTATAGTGTGATATAGGGGTATAGAAAGGAATGGAATAGAATAGAATAGAATAGAAAGGAATGGTATAGAATAGTAAGGTATAGTATATGATGGGATGGTTAAAGTGCAATTTATTGTGATTTATTTGGTTGATTGTTGGTAGAATTCGATATATTTGCATAGATGTATCTTAGAACCGATTATAGTCATTTTGTAATAGTATATGACCGATATGAAAAGAGATTTTGACTATTGCTGTAGTGTTGATGGACACGGACTCAGATATCCTGGATTCTCAGCCGTTTTCATACAGACATTCTCAATAGATGATGTACTGAAATTCACACTTCCGAATTCTGCTATCATTCCTGAAGACGAATTCAAGAGAGTGATGAATGCAATAAAGGAGAAGGCGTCTGGCACCATGGTCTATGACTCACTTGCTGAATATCGTGACGTACCTATTGCATTGATGGAACACAATATTGAGAATCAGATATTTGTGCAGAAGGATAACTTAGTGCCAGAGCTATCCGAGAATGGTAGGTTCGTGGACTTCGATATCCGCAACATATATAGGTTCTCCCTGAGGGGCTTTGATTTCGAGATGCCGCTTACACCGAATGAGGGTGAGGATCTCTATCCGGTAACGCTATCAGGACATGTCTTCGTTGAGATGTCACTCTTTTTCGGACATACGGTTTCATTGACCTACAGGTTCTGCTTCAACGGACATGCAGCCCAAATGTCGGAGCCTGTTGAAACTGACCATATCATCGCCCTGATTTCCACCTACCTGGGAGGTGAATTTTGGAGCTATGATCCGATAGCCAACGGGAAAGATAACGAGAAGGAGGCCGATATAAATCTTAAGACCGATTTCTATGTATATAATTTAAGGTATTCAGATGAGGGGATGGATTTGGATGAACCGAGAAAGAAACTGAACCTGAGCGGAAAGGGACGCACATTTGATACCATATGCAGAATCTACAAGAAGTTCATCATCAACTCTTGCACGACGCTGAAGCCGAATTTGAAAAAAAGGAAGATAGCAGAATACTTGTTTTGGAAAAAATCCAACCCTACTGACGTCATAAACGATAACCACTATGCGATGCTGGACATTTGGGAAGATATCATGCACCCGGTAACCGATAATCAGGGTAGGGAATACGACCTCTTCGCAAAGGATGCTCCAGAGGCTCTCTCCGAGGCAGAGATCATCAATCATATTAAGGATTACCATAAGCCTGAACTCATCGGACTTATGTCTCTATACCCATGCGAATGGCCATACCGTGACGGCGATGCTTATGACGAGGTCTGCGGAATGAACGTAGCAATAGACACTGACGACCTGGTGCTGGTAGGCAACTCCATGGCAGTAGTCATCGGAACCTACGAAAGACGCGGTACAGAGGTAATTGACGCCAAGAAGGAAGGCAAGGACGAGGGTACCATGAAGAAGCAGGGTGTCGATTGGGCCGACCATAAGAAGAAGAGGGCGGAATACCACGTCAGTTGGGCTGAATATCTGATGATTCTGCAGATGGTCCTTGCCAAGAAGCACATTATCGGACTGGCCAAAGACGAACTGATCGATGTCGCCTTGACGGCAAAGGACAAATCATCGGAAGAGCTAATCGGACAGAACGCTGAACTAGGCATTCGCCTATCAAGGATGATTCTGCAACTGGACGTGGTGAAATACTCCAAGTTCACTTCTCATGTGGTAATGTTCGACAGGACCACCAAAAGGCTAAAGCTGGATGAGGATATGGAACAGCTTAAGAGTATCAGCGAGATGGTGGACAACAGCCTCCACAACTTGAGTGACTACAAGGCTATGAAATCGGACTTCTTCCTGAACTTCATCCTCGCAATAATTTCCTGTGCATCTACCTTTGAACTTTTGTTCCAGGAATCCGAGATGCCGTTTTTGTCTTACTTCAACATATCTTCTACAGGATTTTCGGCATGGCTGGTCACCATTGTCGCCTGTGTTACGATGTTTGCAATCCTTCTTGTATTCAAAAATTCAATAGTATCTATCTACGAAGCCCTCAAAAGCCGTAATTTGAGAAAAGAATATGAAGCATATAGAGATAACTACCGCAAAAAGAAGTGATGCAGAGATACTCTGCAACATCTTTATCAACCATATAACTGAACATCCTGAATACATCTCGCATGGTGAAATACAGATGGGTGTAGGAGAGGGGACATACGTTCCTTCTGATAAATCGGGTGCAGGAGGATTCATATCCAAGCCTTCACCATTCGCACGTGAAAAATGGATGAATTACATCAACGGCAAGTTCGATACTCTGGAAACCTCTTCCATCTTCAAGGCTACTGTAATCTCTTCCGGCTCGCTCGAAGTTGAAGAGATAGCAGGCTTCTGTGTCCTGGAAATAACAGATGACGGGGACGCTCCGTTCGGAATGTTGTGCGATGTCCTGGTCAAGGAAGAATACCGAGGAAAAGGTATAGGAACAAAACTTATACAAAAAAGTATGGAATGGTTCAGGTCCAAGGGTATAAAGGATATTTACCTGGAATCCGGACTGGGGAACCATGCTGCCCATGCCTATTTCGAGCGTCTTGGATTTCACCAGGTCTCACATATTTTCAAACTTGAATAAGTATCTTTGACGAGCAGAATACTCATTAGTCAGATAGTTTTGAAGTAAGCGTCTCCAAGGTTGCTTGTTGTTGTGAGACAAAAAGGTACGTAGCTTTGCGAAAAAAGCAACCAATGAATCAAGGTTACGACACAATAACGCGTGAAACGGAATATGAAACACCTATTTATTATTTTGGCTGCCGTAATGGCCTGTTATTACTCTTGTTCTTGCTCTTATGCACCGAAGGCCTGCGGTCCAGTCCCTTCGCAGCAGCAGCTCGATCTTATGAACATGGAGATGTACGCATTCATCCACTATTCGCTCAACACATACACCGACCAGGAGTGGGGCTACGGCAATGAGGATCTTTCTTTGTTCAACCCTTCAAATCTTGATGTACATCAGTGGGTTGAGACCTGCAAGAATGCAGGGATGAAGGGTATAATCTTCACAGCCAAGCACCACTGCGGATTCTGTATGTGGCCCTCGAAGTACACGGATTATTCTGTAAAAAACACCCCTTGGAAGGATGGAAAAGGCGATGTTGTGCGTGAACTTGCTGACGCTTGCCGTGAGGCTGGCTTGAAGTTCGCGGTCTATGTTTCACCATGGGACAGGAACCACGCCGAATACGGCAGGCCGGAATATATCACTTATTACCGTAACCAACTTCAAGAACTCCTCACCACATACGGAGAGATATTCGAAGTATGGTTAGACGGAGCCTATGGTGGCAACGGCTGGTATGGCGGGGCCAACGAGATCCGCCAGATTGACCGCAGGACATATTACGAGTGGGAGGAGACATATCGTCTCATCCGCCAATGGCAGCCCGACTGCGTAATCTGGAATGACGGCGGTCTGCGCGGAGACTTGCGCTGGGTCGGCACAGAACGCGGATATGTAGGCGAGACCAACTGGAGTCTTCTATACAAGGAGGGAGATGTCCCATACGAAATGTTGCATTACGGAGTTGAGGATGGCGACGTCTTTGTCCCCGCAGAGACTAACACTTCTATTCGTCCCGGCTGGTTCTATCACGATTCAGAAAATGGCCGTGTGAAGAGCTTGGCAAAACTGATGGATACATATTACAAAAGCGTAGGACGCAACAGCACCCTTCTCCTCAATTTCCCAATAGACAGAGAGGGACTCATACACAAGGAGGACAGTCTGCGTGGTGTCGAGTTCTATTCGATGATAAAGAGTATCTTCGACAATCCCATCAAGGCCCGGAAGAAGATATCCAAGAATGAGGCAATTCTTTCCTTTGGCAAACCGATAGAATTCAATCGCTTGAGCATCAGTGAGAACATAGCTCTGGGACAGAGAGTCAAGTCATTCAAGGTGGAGGCTCTGGTGGAAGGTGAATGGATAGAACTTCACGATATCATCTCTAAGGAGCCGGAGCGCAGCATGACCACTATTGGACGCAAACGTATACTCTGCTTCAAAAATACAATGGCATCAAAGATCAAGGTGACGATTCTTTCATCCAAGGCGGAACCTTTGATCAGCGGTCTTGATGCTTTCCTAGCTCCAGAAATTCTTTGACTCGCTCCTTCACTGCATTTGCCTCGCTTAGCATCTTGATGAATTCAATTGTCTCAGTTCCATAATCAATCCATTTTTGTTGCCATAAATGACAATCGTTTCATAAGAAACCTATACGATAATTGAGCACGTAAACCCGTTATAGGCAAAGAGATAAAGATAGTGCAAAGCCTCTACTGTGCGATATGCATACATACCTGGAATCATCGGCAGCAATGCTGGAAAGAAACACATCTCGGCAGGACATTTTACCACGATAGCCAACCTTACGGCTAGCATTCCGAATATTGCGCAAATTTACTATTAATTTTCAGTTGAACATTCCCATTGCTCGTTGGCGTCTAACCTTCCGCTGAACATTTCCATCAATCACCAGCAGACTGTTCAGTTTAGTAGCTGTATTGAAGTCGTAGACCTTTCCCGTGTCAGAAGTATAGGTCGTGTTGGCGCAGCTCAGCTCAGAGATTCCCCTGAGAATTGTGTCAGAACTGCATGTGCGAAGAGTGGGATGAAGCGAGAGATGGGGCATCAAATGGCTTGTCACATTCTCCACACAGTCGCCGCTACAGAAGTAGAAACTTGACAAAGAACCCACAATCTCGCTGTACTGATAGCCGAATGATGTGCACCGAAGTCCCAGAACTTTGTCGATTACCGGACCCACAAAACGGGAAAAATGCTCCCTAACGTGAAATATTCCTCCAAAAGGAGTGATTTTCTCAGATTTTATTTGTACTTTTGCAATGCCATTGATGATTTTTGCTTGTCTTGATTTGCAGCACTAAGGTAAGTGAAAAATCTGACATGGCAAAATCCTGAGCAACTTTTTGTTGCTCAGGTACTTATAAAAAAGTTAAACTAAAGTGCTGCGGAATTTAGGATTAATAGAATTATGGCTGAAGAAAAAAGAAAAATATCCGCTCCAAGTGTTACAAAGGATGCTACTGAAAAGCTTCTTCGAAAGATGTATATCAGCAACGTTGCAAAACGTTTGCGTGAGTTAAATGCACCTAGCGACATAGATAGAAAGCGTTGGGTCTGGGAACTTATCCAGAATGCCAAGGACACCATTGTAGGTGATGTAAATCGTAATGAAATCAATGTACGAATCGAAGTTGAGGGTGATACTGTTAAGTTCCGTCATGATGGGAATCCTTTCACAGCTGACGCACGTTTCGGACTTCTTTACAAGTATAGCGAGGATAAGGAAAACCAGGAAAGCACCGGACGTTTTGGAACTGGTTTCTTAACCACTCATTGCCTCTCAAAGGTTGTTACAATAGAAAGTAACATGTACAGCAACGATGAACGGACTACTCTGTGCGGTTTCAGTGTAACCATGTATCGTGATGGCCAGATTGAAAAAGAACTCTTGGAAGGCTTGGATAAAATGCAAGCCTCAGAGGAATATTACGAGGACACATTTGACTGGACAACATTTACATACCACGTCTCTACTGAATCTGGACGTAGAGCTATACAACTTGGAATTGAGAACTTCCATGACAATATAGCTCAGACTATGCTTTTCTGTAAGGAATTGGCTTCAATTGAACTCAATGACAATGGCAAAATTACAAGCATTGTTAGAAAGCCTGTAGTTAATCTCGGAATGGGTGTAAACATTGCCGAATTTGAGTTCAAGGGCGATACCACATATACAAGAAGATTCCTTTACGCATCATCATCAGAGTACAACGAACAGTTGTCTGCTCGTTATAGAGCTGACAGAAGTATTCGTATAGATGCTGCTATAGAAGTTGATTCTAACAACAATATCGTCAACCATGGAGGTAAGACGTCTCATTTCTGTGTTCTTCCATTGGTTGGCATTGAAAGCCAGCTGGATGAGCCAATTATTTTGAACAGCCCAGACTTTGAGCCTGACAGCGAACGTCAAAGTCTTCTTCTTGTTGGTAAGAATTGGAATGATGAGACTAATAATATTACAGAGATTGGTATTAACCAATTGATTTATGAAAGAGTTTTCCCTCTTTACGAGAAGTTGGTTAGTTATCTTAGCACTAACCACTATGGCAAACTGTTCCTTCTTGCTAACGGATTAAAGAAAGCAAAGGATCATGATAAACTTGATGGTATGTGGTATGCAGAGAACGTAATCCAGAAATATCGCGATTTGCTTCTCAAATATCCTGTAGTAGAGCCATATATTGGCGTAGATTACAAGCTACTCGCAGACTGTATTGTAGTAAAGGAATCAAAGACAGAAAACGAGAATACGGTATTCTCACTTTTGTCTCAGCTCTACCCTACTCAACTTGTCAAGGACAATCATGACTGGGCACAATATGTCTGGAAAGACGGGCTAAAGTCATGGAGCACAGATGATCTTTGTAAGGACATCGAGATTAAGACCAATTGGTGCAACATAGCTGTTAATGACGGTATCACACTTACTGATTGGTATAACAGTTTTTTAACTCATGTGTATTCATATAATGAGTTGTTACTTAAGGAACACGCACTTCTTCCAAACATGAATGGTCAATTGTTGAAGAAAGACGCACAAGACTTCAAGCAAGGTGAACACGTAACAACATTTATCATAGATCTTCTGGGAAAACTGGGTAAAGACGTTAAGCCTATCCTCCTTCACAGCGATATTACTGCTGTGTGCCTTGAATCAAAATACACAAGCCAGAGCTTCAGCGCAGATATAAACAAACTTGCAAAGTCCATTATTGACAATGGTTCAATTGTTACAAAGCTTCAACAGTTGCTTCCACTCTTGTCTGTAATACCTTCTGATTCTGACAAATATAAGCCAGAATTCATAAAGCAGCGTAAGGATTTCTTTGAGATTGCCAAGAGTTTCTTTATGTTGACAGATGCAGAACCTACAACAGATAACAGTTTGTTAGATGGTTCTTGGAAGGAATTAGATGTTTGGTTCGTAACATATATGCTGAACGGCCTGAAATCTAAAGGCTCATTGGCAGAACTTCCAGCAGGTCTTGATGCAAAGTGGTTGAACAATACACTGCAGTCTCTTAAAGTAGAAATAAGCAGATTAAACACTTATGAGATTTTGCCTAATCAGGATGGTAAATTCTGCAAACAGAATACCCTCTATGAAGATGTAAACATTCCAGAAGAACTCAAAGATGATGTGTTTGCAAACATTTCTTTGAAATACAAGAATATTCTTCTTCATAAAGATATTGATGCTGCCGCTTTCTCTGTAACGCAAAAGAAAACCATTTCAGACTTTGCTCGTGAACTCAAGCGAAAAGTTGAGCCTTCATCTAGCAGTTATTCTGGTAATTACTTTAATGGCGCATACCATCCTTTTTCGCAAACTTCAATCGAAACGGTATCTTTGTACGTATTGAGTCTTCTTCCTCAAAACAAGCAATCAGAAGTATGTGAATGGCAAGGTAAATTGCTCGATACAGCAAGAGAACTGCTCAACAATGTGGAGATTCCAGTAAGTTCATGTATAGATTATGATAGCAAGGATTTATGGCAGGAAATAGATTTTGTCATTGTAAGTATGTTAAGTGCCAAAATTAAGAATGCCGAAAAGATTGAAGTTCTCAGTGCAGATCTTAACGATTGTGGTGAAAGTCATCTCTTTGACCTGCTGAACTCATTCTATAATTTCCTTACTTATGCTAACATATCATATAAAGCAGCTAAAATATTCCCTAATCAAGACGGAGTATTCTGCACAATTGGAGATTTGAAGAAGGAAGAAGGTTCTATTGATGATATTTTAAAGAATATTATATATCGAATCGTACCAGAGAACGAAGATTACCGCCATCTTCTTATGGATAAGAGGTGTTCGATTCAGCCACAGGCAGAACTTACTCTCGACACCGCATACGCTCTTATTGATGATAAGATGCATGAGCTTTATGAAAATCCTAACAAATGGACTGAAGAAAGTTTCATCGAAGCATCACAACTTCTTATTGAGGATTGGGGCGACAAGCATAAGGGTACATTCGAAGACAAGTTCCCAAGAACATTCCCTAACAAGGAAAAGATTCTCATGAATGTTGTCTGGAAAAAAGAGAAGCGAGAACTCATGATGACTGTCAGTAATAAGCTTACAGAAGACCAGTTAAAGTTTGTCCTCGAGAATAGTGCCCAACTTGGAGAATTGACAACCAAAGTTAAAGAACTAGAGGACGAGAACGAAGTTCTCAGAAGCCAGCTAGCTGCTATGGGTATGACCAACAATCCTAAGCCAGAAGACGAAGATTCTGATGATTATAATGTGGATAATCTCAGCGACATCATAGTACCAATAGAAATGGAAACCGTTACCTCAGATGGTGAACATCGTACGATTACAGTCGCAGAGCCTCAGTACGCAGGTCTTTCAGCAGAAGAAATGCACGACTATTTGATTCAGGCAAAAACTGACGTGCGATTATTCCTTGAACCAAAGGGATATAAATTCACAAGGGGTATTTGTGAAGATGCATGGTGCAACATCTATGGTGTCATAGATCCTCAGGGAAAAGAAGTTCCAATTGTCGTACATAGCTATAAGTCAAGAAGACGAGCATTCTCATTGAACACTTCTGACTGGGAAGAATTAGCTAAAGATGGTTCAATGCTATGGGTTGTAACTCATGAAGGTCCTCAATGTGTACCTTTCTACGCACTGCCACGAGACACGAATACCATTGCCATCACATTCAGTCCAGAGAATATGCAATATAAGAATCGTTGCATTGCTCTTGCTGAAACTCTGCGATACTTCAAGGGTTTACATTTCAACTTTGGTACCGCTATTGGCTACAATAAGACACCAGAACCTTTCAACAATCCAACAGAAGAGTTCAAGTTGGCAATGAGAGATATACATGATTTACCTGCTCAATCAAATAACCTTCCGCAAATAGGAGGCAACGAGCAATCTATTCTCTAAAATGAATATAGACAGAAAGAAACATTGGCAATTCCTCGAAGATGAACTTAAAGCAGAAACTGAGGAATTTAACAAGAAATTCATGACCACAGCCATCTCCTTGCTTCAAAATAGCGAGGAGATGTATGTGGCACAGTTTGTGACCTTCAAAGATGGGGAGATGATTATGAAGTTCCCCAATACAAGAGCACTTCCTAGAAAAGGAGAATTTCTTGTTAGCATGGTACTGCCAGCACAGCTGCAGAACTATCATAATTGGGGAACGATGACTTATCGTGACCTATACAAGGAACGTTACAATTCAACGGAGTGTGTTTGTATATGGCATTCTCAGACAAATGACCGAAACTATTCGTTAGTCGGGTTTAGTAAAGTGAGTTTGGAGTTTGCTGAATATATAAAAGACACTCCTGGAATAATCTTAACTTTTGGTCCACAGAGACCACCAATAGACTATGTGATGAATCTTCAAAGGGTAGTTGAAGATAAGATCAGCCCTAATGTATCAAAAGTATTGGATGACAACTATATTAAAAAGGACTGGGAACCAATATTGATTAAACAAGATAATGTATCAAGTTTCGTCTATACTCAGCTCAATTTAACAGATACAATGATTCTGCAAGGGCCTCCGGGAACCGGTAAAACATATATGATTGCAGAATTATGTGCAAGATTATGTTCTGAAGGCAAATCTGTTCTGGTAACAGCATTAACAAATAGAGCATTGATGGAGATTGCAGAAAAACCTGCAGTACAATCTTTGTTGGATGAGAAAAAAATATTGAAAACAAACATTACGGTAGATGAACACAAAGAATCTCCAAAATTAGAGCCCATCAAACATCTTGCTCCAATTCCTTCTGCTCTTGTTTTATCAACATATTATATTACAAGTGGCTTTGCTGCTGATCTATCAATAGAACAGCCATTTGATTATGTTATTATGGACGAGGCAAGTCAGGCGTTACTTTCCATGTTTGCAGCATCAAAAAAGATGGGAAAGAAGAATCTTTGGGTCGGCGACATTAACCAGTTATCTCCTATTGTATCTTTAAATGGAGATAGAATTAAGTTTTGTGGTTATCAGAATTTAATTGATGGTCTTCAACTATTAGCTGACAATAGTTCTTCTCCTATTTATCAGCTGACAAAGACTTACCGTTTTGGTCAAAGAACTGCAAATTATACAGGAACTTTCTATAATGGCTCTTTGATAGCTAATGAGTCAAGGAATTTCAATGATTTACCTTCTCTCCAAAACATTCTTTCAAATGAAGGAGGTCCGACACTTGTTTTGACTGATATGCCATCAGGTGACTATACTCCACAATTTGCGACTATGTTGGCTGCATATTTGGTAGGAAGTATTCTCAATGATAACAAGAAAAAAGACATAGCAGTGTTGACATGTATGAGAAATACTACACGAGCTCTACAAAAAGCTGTTGTTCAAAATGTCGGTTCACATTCAAATGTTCTCATTGACACCGTTGCACGTATTCAAGGTCTTACAACTGATGTTACAGTCTTTTTTGTTCCAAATACATCCTATATAAGGACGCTTGAGCCTCATTTATTTAATGTGGCAACAAGCCGAGCAAAAGAACATACTATAATTGTTGCAGACAAAAATTTTCTAGAATATCCTACAATCAAGCCTATGGTTCGTAAATATTTGGGAAAATTAAAAGCAGAAAGAAGCATTTACGTCCCATCTCAGAAGGAAGAAAGGGCAAGAATAGGTCAAACTTTTCTGCTGAATTAGTTGTATACCTTAATTCCGCAACACTATTACAAATATAACTTTTTAAGTACCTGAGCAACGTAAGCCATCAGTAAACCCCGTATTGTGA
>JAQXKS010000060.1 GCA_029010575.1 Bacteroidales bacterium
CAGAGGACGCTTGGTTTCTCTTTGCAGACATCGCTGATTGGAATAGGAGCCGTTGTCGGAGCAGTGCTTCCGTTTGTCTTGACCAACTGGTTCGGAATGTCCAATGTGGCTGATGCAGGTGGAGTTGCTTCCAATGTCAAGACTGCCTTCTACATCGGTGGAGCAGTGCTTCTGGCATGTGTCCTGTGGACTGTGATAACAACTTCTGAAAATCCTCCTGCAGAGGAAGAAAAGTCAAACAAAGAAAAGGATGGAGGCTTTTTCGAAATCTTCAAGGATTTTGGCCGTATGCCCAAGACTATGAGACAGCTTGGAGTAGTTCAGTTTTTCTCATGGTTCGCTCTCTTCTCTATGTGGGTATATATGACTCCGGCTGTGGCTGAACACTGCTACAACACTATTGACAGAACCTCTATAGAGTATGGTAATGCCGGAGACTGGGTAGGTGTGCTTCAGGGTATCTACAACGGTGTTGCAGCCATATTCGCATTCCTTCTCCCCTGGATTGCAAGTAAGATAGGAAGAAGGGCTACCCACGCGGTTTCTTTGTTGGCAGGAGCTTTGGGATTTGCCTCATTCTTTATTTTTAAGGATCCTAACATGCTTATCATATCTATGATAGGTGTTGGTATTGCTTGGGGAAGTATCCTTGCAATGCCCTACTCAATACTTGCAGGATCGCTTCCTGCTGCCAAGATGGGGGTATATATGGGCATCTTCAACTTCTTTATCACCATCCCTCAGATATGCAACGGTCTGCTCGGCGGACTGATGGTGAAATATCTCTATGGCGGTCATACCATCTATGCAATGGTCTTCTCAGGAGTATGTCTTCTTATTGCTGCCATCTCCGTCCTTGCTGTCGATGACAAGGATGACCCTGTACAGCTGAGGCTCTTTGGAAAAAGAAACTAAATAATTTAATAATATTCACTAATCAAACATTTAGCGTATGAAAAGATTGATATCCGTATTAATCTCGATTACCATTCTCTCTTTATCTTGTGCTTTTGCACAATATAAAGTAAAAGGACAGGTCGTTGATGCGATAGGTCCAGTAGTCGGGGTGGCAGTTCTCGAACAGGGAACTCAAAATGGTACAGAAACAGATCTCGATGGTTTATTTGAAATCAATGTTGCATCTGCTTCTTCAATGATTGAGTTTAGTCTTATTGGTTATAAGACGATTCTTGTACGTGCCGATCAGATTTCTGTGGTGGTACTTAGTGATGATACCGAATTTCTGGACGAAGTGGTGGTTATCGGTTACGGTACTGTCAAAAAGAGTGACATGACCGGATCTGTTTCAGCTGTCAAGGCTGACCAGCTCAACAAAGGTTCTGTCACTTCACCTGCAGATTTGCTCAAAGGTAAGTCAGCCGGTGTGGTAATTACATCAGGAGACGGTGCACCTGGTTCAGGAGCAACTATCCGTATCCGTGGTGGTTCATCTCTCTCGGCTAACAATGATCCTCTGATTGTCATCGACGGTCTTCCTGTGTCAAATACAGGTATCAGCGGTATGGCAGATGCTCTCTCATCTATCAATCCCAGCGATATCGAAACTTATACGGTTCTCAAGGATGCTTCAGCCACTGCAATCTACGGTTCACGAGCATCTAATGGTGTCATCATCATCACAACCAAGAAAGGTAACAAATTCTCAAAAGGAATTAAAGTGTCAGCCGATTTCCAGGCATCTCTTGCTGAAAATACCAAATATGTCAATGTAATGACAGGGGACCAGATGAGAGCTGCAGTTCTGGAAAGATATGGAGAAGATTCTGAAACCTACAAAGCTCTTGGTAATGCCAATACCGATTGGCAGAGAGCAATCTATCAGCTCGGTCAGACATACGAAGCCAATGTCGGCCTCTCAGGAAACATCAAGTTCGGTAAAGCAGGTTATATGCCTTACCGTATATCCGGTGGTTATATCTCTCAAGATGGTACTCTTAAGACCTCTTGGATGGACCGCGGAACTTTAGCCTTAAACCTTAACCCTTCCTTCCTTGATGAACACCTTACCATATCCCTCAACGGTAAGGGAATGATGGCTGATAACCACTTTGCAAATACAGATGCTATCTCACAGGCTGTTGAATATGACCCTACTCAGCATATTTACGGAAGTTCTGAAGTAGGACTTGACGGATACAGAATGTGGGGAACATACGATGACGCAACCGGAACATTCCTTCCCAATACTCAGGCTACCCAGAACCCTCTGGCATCACTCTATCAGAAGAAGGATGTTTCACAGAGCAAACGTTTTATCGGCAATGCTCAGGTGGATTACAAGATTCATGGTCTGGAGGATCTCAGACTCAATGTAAATGCCGGTATCGACATGTCGTATTCAGGTGGTACAGTAGATATCCCTCAGGGAGCTGAACAGTCATGGCACGCACAGCTTCAGAGCGGTTCAGGTGCTTATACCATCTATCATCAGAAAAAGATCGACAAGACTCTCGAAGCTTATGCAGATTATTCGAAGACTATCAATAAGCACAGCTTCGGTGTGATGGCCGGTTACTCATGGCAGCATTTCTATGTAGAGAGCGATTCAAAAACTACCAAGAAGAGCGATGAATCTGTTCTTAACGAATTTATTGACAAATCTGAATATTTCCTCGTCTCTTTCTTCGCACGTGCAAACTATAGCTATGATAACCGTTACATGGCTACCGTAACAGTACGTGAAGACGGAACATCCCGTTTCCAGAATAACAAGTGGGGTCTATTCCCTTCAGTGGCTTTAGGATGGAACATCAAGGGCGAACAGTTCCTTAAGAACGAAAAAGCTGTATCCAACTTGAAACTCCGTTTAAGCTGGGGACAGACCGGTCAGCAGGACCTCAATGCAGGTGACTATCCTACACTGGCATCCTATCAAACCAACCTTACCGGTAGCTACTATCAGTTTGGAGACAGACTTATTATCCCTATCTCACCTCTTGGATACAACGCAGATCTGAAATGGGAAACTACCACTACATATAACGTCGGAATCGACTACGGTTTCCTCAATGACAGAATCTACGGTACTGTCGACGTTTACTACAGAGATACCAAAGACCTTCTCAACTACACACCTGTACCTGCAGGAAGTAACTTGAAGAACTACCTGAGTGCCAATATCGGTTCTCTCGTGAACAAGGGTGTTGAAGTAGAACTCAACGGTGTAGCAATCCAGACTAACGCATGGAACTGGACAATCGGAGTAAACGGAGCATGGAACGCCAACAAGATTACCAAACTTACTGCAAGCGACAGCGAATCTTATAAAGGAGTTGCTACAGGTGGTATTAGCGGTGGTGTTGGTAATACCGTACAGAGATATATGGTAGGTTATCCTGTAAACACTTTCTATGTTTACCAGCAGGTATATGACCAGGATGGTGCTCCTATCCCCGGCGCTTATGTTGACCGCAATCAGGACGGTAAAATCGACTCAGAAGATCTTTACTGCTACAAGAAGGCAGCTCCTGACTTCACTCTCGGTTTCAATACCACACTCTCTTGGAAAAACCTCTCTCTCAACATTGCAGGACATGGAAACTTCGGTAACTACGTCTATAACAATAATGCAGCACGTCTGTCTCTTCTGAGTGACCTGTGGACTAACAACTTCGTTGCAAACCGTTACTACAATGCAATGGAACGCGGCTTCAACAATGCTGAATACCTCTCAGATTACTGGATTGAAGATGCTTCATTCTTCAGAATCGACCGTATTACCCTCAGTTACCTCTTCGACCTGAAGAAGGGTGGTTCTCTCAGTGTATTCGGAACAGTACAGAATGTAGCTACATTC
Source organism: Bacteroidales bacterium (assembly GCA_029010575.1). Lineage (GTDB taxonomy): Bacteria > Bacteroidota > Bacteroidia > Bacteroidales > UBA932 > Coprenecus. Next base: position 3,818 of record JAQXKS010000060.1, read on the forward strand.
ACCAACTACACCGGTATTGACCCCGAAGTTTATTCAGGTATAGACAATAATATGTATCCTCGTCCCAGAACCTGGATTCTTGGTCTCAAGTATGCATTTTAATTAATAAGGAGAATTATTATGAAGAAAATATCATTGTTTTTCACTTCTATCTTGGTGGCTGCCGCATCTCTCCTCTCAGTGTCCTGTATAGGAGATTTGAATGTTACACCTATTGACCCTGATGTCGATTTACCCGATTCAGTACTCAATAGTGTAGAAGCTTACGAACAGCTTTTGGCAAAATGTTATGTAGGTCTTGCAGTCAGTGCATCTCAGGGACCTGATACAAGCCCTGATATCGACGGTATTGACGGTGGTTTCGGTCAGTACATGCGTGCACTTTTCAATCTTAACGAAGTTACCACAGATGAAGCTATCATCGTATGGAACGACCAGACCATTCACGACCTTGCAAATGTGAACTGGACTACTTCTGATATCTTTATCACAGCGATGTTCTCGCGTATATTCTATCAGGTATCCGTATGCAACGAATTCATCCGCAGGGCTCAGGCCTCCAAGTTTGCAGATGACCAGCGCATCAAGGATTACATTGCTGAAGCACGTGCCCTTCGTGCGCTATCATACTGGCATGCTATCGATATGTTCGGAAATGTTCCCTTTACCACTGAAGAGAACAGTGTGGGCTCTACTGCTCCCGGAAGAATCGAAAGGGCTGACCTTTATGAATGGCTTGTAAATGAAATCAAAGATTTCACTCCACTCCTCAAGCCTGCAATGAGCCACGAATACGGAAGAGTGGATCAAGGATTTGCCCACATGCTTCTTGCAAAGCTCTATCTGAATGCTGAAGTCTATACAGATAAAAAGGTAAGCGCATGGAGCGAATGCGCAGAACTATGTAAGACCATTATTAGCGAATATGGTGGAAGTCTCTATAACGAATATGAACACCTCTTCCTTGCTGACAATCACCTGCGCAGAAATGAAATCATCTTTGCTGTTGAGAGTGATGGTACATTTACACAGAGCTATGGTTCTGTAAACTTCGTAATCAAATCTTCCAACCCCTCAGGAGAGACTGCATGGCAGGCTGCTCTGGGTGTAAATGACGGTTGGGGAGGTATCATTGTAACTCCTGAATTCCTTGACAAGTTCGAAACAGGTGACAAGAGATTCATGTTCACAGACGGTACATCTTATGTTAAGGCATCTGAAATCCACTCAAGAGACTGCTCAGATCCTTATAACTTCAAGACAGGATGGTGCTCTATGAAGTTCAAGAATCTTAAGAGCGATGGTTCTGCTGCTTCATCTACAGCATTCCCCGATACTGACTACCCTGTTTTCCGTACTGCAGATGCTTACCTTATGCTTGCAGAGTGTGAACTTCACGGAGCTGTTTCTGGAGAAGGTCTTAATGCTTTCAATGAAGTACGTAAAAGGGCAGGTGTTCCTGTTGTGACTAAGCTTACCGAAGATATCGTTCTCGATGAAAGAGGTCGCGAGTTCTACTTTGAAAATCTCAGAAGACAGGACCTTATCCGTTTCGGAAAATATACATCATCTGATTATGTATGGGCTTGGAAAGGCGGTGTGCTCGAAGGCCGTGGTGTAGACGAAAAATTCAACCTCTTCCCCATCCCTACAACAGAACTCAATGTTAATGAAAATCTGAAACCTCAAAATCCCGGATACTAATAGTTATGAAAAAGATATTGTATTCATTGGCTGCATTGTCAATCGCATTCGGACTGACATCTTGCAAGCCTGAAAATAGAGTAATTTTCAACCCTGAAGAGGTAGTTGCTCCTGTTCTTGAATCAATTGGTAGCGAATATCTACTCGTAGAGGGTGAAACAATGGCGGAACTGAAATTTTCCCCTGCAGATTTCGGTTTCGCGGCTGCAGTAAAATATTCTGCATTTGTCGATCTTGCATCTAATGAGGAATCAAAGGCTAAAGAGGTTGCATCGGTTACTGGATCGTATGCAGACTCGGTTATCACTCTTCCTCTTCCTTCTGCTTCAGTGAACAATGCTCTTCTTTCTCTTGGAGCTCCTTTCGGTTCACCGGTTACTGCAAAAATCTTCATCAAGGCCCAGGCCTATGGAGAAAAGCTTCCAATCGACAACTGTGTCGCATTTTCAAATGAGATTACTACAGATATTACCCCATATGATGCTGAAAAGGTATATGCAAAAGTATACGTAATCGGTTCATATTGCGGATGGAAACACGACAAGTCTCTTTTCCTCTTCAACTATGCTGAGGATGGAACCAACTTCACCGGAATTATCGACTTTACAGAAGAATTTGAAAATAATGAGTTCAAGTTAACCGATCAGGGTGACTGGAATGGTGGAAACTGGGGCCTTGCAGAAGAGATATCAGATATCGAAGCGGGTGAACTCCAGCTTATCAATGACGGTGGTTCA
>JAQXKS010000061.1 GCA_029010575.1 Bacteroidales bacterium
GTTATACACAGTCATACCACCTCTGCGTGTACCAAGATGTGAGTGATAATCAACCCCGTAGAAGAGGTCATTAGTACAATTTCTTGTGGAGATTACTCCAAAAATTCCTCCCATAGGACAATATGATATTTGTTATTCGAGGCGCAAAAATATAAAAAATCGAGTTAATTATGTTACGATTCCGATGATTTTTAAAATTAGGCGGATGAACATAATTATGACTTTGCCAGCTATCTCTGATGTACATGGAAGGAGAAGCTGTGAGAACTCCCACAGCGGAATCAAGGCTACGACTATTGTTGCAAGTGGTGTGCAAAGAAGGTTCAGAAGCATACTGTAATTACTGTATGTGCCAAATTCAAGCAGTGTGATCGGGAGGGTAATGGCAGTGCAGCTGATATTTATGCAGGTAAGGTTCCAGATACTTCTTATTATCGGCACCCCCGGCGAGCAGATTTTGCTTATGCATGGGAAAACAGAGAAAATTCCCAGCATGGCACCGAACGAGAGGATGAAGCTTAGTGAGGTGACTGCAGAGGGATTGCAACACAGAATTATTGCCGAAGAGGCGCCCAAGGCATTAAGACCTGTAGTGCTGCGTCTAATGAGCTTGCCGCATTCGTAGATTGTTATCATTATCATTGCCCTTGACAGGGAGATCCCGCATCCGGCGAAAAAGGTGTAGAACCACAAAACGGTAATTATAGTCAATGACCTGATCTCAACACAGATGGGGTAATTGCCCAAAGGCTTGAGTAGAAAACCCACCAGCATGTAGATTATCCCCAGGTGCATCCCTGAGAGGGCAAGCAGGTGCATCATCCCACTCAGCTGGAAAGCATTTTTTACTTGTGGTGAAAGTTCTCCCCTTCCGCAGTAAAAGAGCGCCTTTATCATACCTCGCTCTTGAGAGACCTCCTCCGAATCAAAAGCCCTGTCAATGTCTTTTTCACAAATCTCTCTAATGCCCTGAAAATAATTCTCTGCAGTGAAGATCTCTCTGTTGTGGGGAAGAGGGGAGAAGTGAAACAGCCCAAGAAGAAATACAGTTGCATACCACCAATGAGTGGTCAGAGTCCACAATAGAACCACTATGACTGAAGAAATGGGGAGCCAGATATATATAGGAGTAAATGACAGAGCTACTGCGGCGGTGAATATCGCCGAAAGAATAAAGAGAAGATTTTCCCTGCACCAGCCTTTGACACACAATCCATCCATAGAGAACCTTTCCAAATTTGCCGCAAGGTAAATATAATTATCCAAAGAGTGAAGAAAAATGGATTATAATTTATATATTTGCGGGATTAACGGAACGATAAATTAAAAATGCTAAATTTATGATAGTACTTGTATTTAACTGCGGTAGTTCTTCATTGAAGTATCAGGTTCTTGACATGGCAGGAGAAAATGACTATACTCTTCTGGCCAAAGGTCTTGTTGAGAGAATTGGACTTGAACGCGGAGATATTACCCACAAACCTTCTGGTAAAACCAAAGTCGAGATCAGCAAACCCATACCTGACCATACAGTTGGTATCCGTTCCGTGCTTGATCTTCTCACAGACCCTATTTCAGGTGTCCTCAAATCACTGGATGAAATTCAGGCAGTCGGACACAGGGTTGCCCATGGTGGTGAAACATTCCCCAAATCTACGATTGTAGATGATCAGGCAATCAAGGGAATCGAAGTTCTTTGTGAGCTCGCACCTCTTCATAATCCGGCTAACCTATTGGGTATCAAAGCTGTAAAGGAGCTGCTTCCTACGGTTCCCCAAGTGGCAGTATTTGATACATCTTTCCATCAGACTATGCCTGACTATGCCTATATGTACGCAATCCCCTATGAGTGCTATGAAGAGTTCAAGATCCGCCGCTACGGATTCCACGGAACTTCCCATAAGTTCGTTGCCAACAAGGCATGCGACATCCTCGGAATGGATATAAACAATTCCAAAATCGTTACCTGTCACCTTGGAAACGGAGGCTCGGTGACAGCAGTCCTCAATGGCAAGTCAGTAGATACTTCAATGGGATTCACCCCAGTGGAAGGTGTTGAAATGGGTACACGCTGCGGTAATATCGATGCCGGTGTCGTTACTTATCTTCAGAACAAGCTCAATCTCGATGCTGACGGAGTCAACACATACCTTAATAAAAAGAGCGGTTTCCTCGGTGTGTCAGGAGTATCTTCAGATTGTAGGGATATCGTGGATGCTGCCGAACACGGAAACTATCGTGCTAACCTCTCTCTCGAAGTATTCTACCATAGCGTAAGAAAATACATAGGTGCATACAGTGCTGTGATGGGAGGTCTTGACGCAATCGTATTTACAGGCGGTATCGGCGAAAACGATGCACCTGCAAGAGAAGAAATCTGCAAGACTTTCGGCTACCTTGGTGTTGAATTCGATTCACAGGCAAATAGCAGCGTCAGAGGAGAAGACAAGTTAATCTCTACACCTTCTTCTAAGGTCAAGGTGCTGACACTCACCACAAACGAAGAGTTGGTTATTGCTCGTGACACTATGAACCTTGTATGTAACAAATAATAGTTCAAATATTTATTCAGACAGACAATGATTACAAATTTCTCACAAATTTTCGAACTGCTCCGTTCGAAATCAAAAAAACGTCTCGTAGCTGCTTGGGCAGTTGACGATCACACAATCACTGCTGCATATAAAGCAGTTGAACTCGGTATTGTTGAAGCGACCCTCGTAGGCGACAGCAACAGAATCAAAGCTGTATGCGAAGCTGAGAAGATCGATCCTGCTAAATTTACCATTGTTCACAATGATAACGAACTCAAATCAATCGCTCAGGCTGTTGAAATGGTAAGAGAAGGTCAGGGTGATATCCTTATGAAGGGTCTCTGCTCTACTGATAAATATATGAGAGGAATTCTCAACAAGGAAAAGGGTCTGCTTCCTCCTAAGGCTGTTTTGAGCCACGTTTGTGTTCTTGCCAACCCTAACTATCACAAACTCGTTGTTTTGGGTGACATGGCAGTGATCCCCGCTCCAGATCTTAACCAGAAGGTAGCTATTACCAAGTATCTTGTTAATACCGCAAAAGCTCTTCAGATTGACAATCCTAAGGTTGCCATCCTTGCTGCAACAGAACAGATGCTTCCCGGTATGCAGGCATGTGTAGATGCAGCTATCATCTCTAAGATGATCGAACGTGGACAGATTCCCGGATGCGTAGGTGACGGCCCTCTCGCACTTGATGTGGCTATCTCTAAAGAAGCTGCTTCAATCAAGAAACTTACAAGCCCCGTTGCAGGTGATGCAGACTGTCTCGTATTCCCCAACATCGAATCTGCAAACGTATTCTATAAGGTTAACTCTCAGATGTGCAAAGGCGTTGACCAGGCTGCTATCGTAGCAGGAGCAATGGCTCCTTGTGTCCTCTCTTCAAGAGCAGACAGCATCGAAACAAAACTTAATTCAATTGCTCTTGCAGCCCTCACAGCAAAATAATTACAGAAAATAGACATGGCATACATTTTAGCGATCAACCCAGGATCTACCTCAACCAAAATAGCTCTTTTTGACGGAGCAAAAGAGGTTTTTACAAAGACTCTCAGACACTCTACAGAAGAGATTTCACGTTTTGAGAGGGTTATTGATCAGTACGAGTTCCGCAAAGATGCAATCCTCACCGCTCTGGAAGAAAACGGTGTGAAAGTAGAACAACTTGAAGTTATCGTCGGACGCGGTGGCCTTCTCAGACCTATCTCTTCAGGTGTTTATGCTGTTAACGATGCAATGGTCGAAGATCTCAAGTCTGCCCAGTATGGAGAGCATGCAAGTAACCTTGGTGGTATAATTGCACGTGAAATCGGAAAAGTGATTGGCAAGCCTGCTTATATTGCAGATCCCGTTGTTGTGGACGAACTCAGTGACATCGCTCGCGTGAGCGGTCACCCCGTTTTCCCTCACATTTCCATTTTCCACGCTCTCAACCACAAGGCAACTGCCAAGAATTACGCACGCGAAATCGGTAAAAGATATGAGGACCTCAACCTCGTTGTTGCTCACTTGGGAGGCGGAGTTTCAGTGGCTGCTCATGAAAAAGGCAAAGTAGTCGATGTAAACAATGCGTTGATGGGTGACGGTCCATTCAGCCCCGAACGTACCGGTACTGTAAGTGCAATGCAGATGATTGATGCTTGCTTCAGCGGTAAATATACCAAAGATGAACTTAAGAAGATGATCAATGGTAAGGGAGGTCTTACAGTTCTTCTTGGAACTAATAACTTCAAGGATGTAGATGACCGTGTCGCTGCCGGAGATGAAAGGGCAAAACTAGTTTCAGATGCTTTTGTCTACAATGTCGGCAAGGCTATCGGAGGCATGGCTGCTGCAATGAGCGGTAAGGTGGATGCTATCCTGGTTACAGGAGGTATCGCTTATGGCAAGCTCATCATGAAACAGCTTGAAGAACAGGTTAAGTTCATCGCTCCCGTCAAGATTTATCCCGGAGAAGATGAAATGTCTGCTTTGGCCTCAAATGCACTTGCTGTTTTGGAAGGACGTGAAGCTGTCAAGACATACTAGAGTATATTGAATATTTTATCAGGACAGTGCAATCTATCTGCTTCTTGCAGATATTGCACTGTCTCTTTTTTTCTATATTTGCACCATGTTAAATTTTTTATGATGAGTAGTACGGGTGCACCTGTTGAGTTGGGTACGGAAAAAGTATCCAAATTGTTGATGCAGTATTCACTGCCTGCGATTATTGCTATGACCGCATCTTCACTGTATAATATGGTAGATGCCATATTTATCGGTCAAGGTGTCGGTCCTCTTGCCATTTCCGGTCTTGCGGTGACATTCCCCTTCATGAACCTTGCAACAGCTTTCGGAACACTTGTCGGCGTGGGTGCATCTACCATTGCTTCTATGCTTTTAGGCCAGCGTAACTATACCATGGCCAGAAAGGTTCTTGGAAATGTAGTAGTCCTGAACGGAATAATCGGTATGCTGTTTACAGTAATATCTTTGATATTCATAGATCCGATTCTCTATTTTTTCGGTGCCAGTGAAAATACGCTTCCCTATGCAAAGCAGTATATGGAGATAATTCTGCTGGCCAATGTGATTACACATATATATTTCGGTCTTAACTCTTTGTTGCGTTCATCAGGCCATCCGAAAATGGCGATGGCTGCCACTATTCTCACTGTGGTGCTAAATGCAATTCTCGACCCACTATTCATATTTGTTTTGAATATGGGAATCAGGGGGGCGGCTATAGCTACTGTGATAGCACAGTGTGTATCTCTTGTATGGCTGGTAATATTATTTTCAAATAAGAGAGAGGTTATCCATTTCGGCAAAGGAGTCTTTAAGCTGGATAAGAGAATTGTCAAGGATTCTTTTATTATTGGAATGGCGCCTTTCCTTATGAATTTCGTCTCATGTTTTGTAGTGATATTCATTAATATGAGACTAAAGGAGTTCGGTGGTGACCTGGCTATAGGAGCTTACGGGATAGTGAACCGTATCGTATTTGTCTTCATTATGATAGTGATGGGATTTACTCAAGGAATGCAGCCCATCGTCGGCTATAACTATGGGGCAAGAAACATTCCGAGAGTCTTTAAGGCTCTGAAATACACCATGGTGAATGCTACATTGGTGATGACATTCGGTTTTTTTCTCTGCGAAATTTTCCCTTCTGCTGTAGTTTCGTTATTTACCACGGACCCTACGCTTTCGGAAATCTCTGTGGCAGGTCTGCGCAAGATAGTGCTCTCTTTTCCGCTGGTTGCCTCTTCTATGGTAATCAGCCACTTCTTCCAGAGTATAGGCAAGCCTAAGAGGGCAATATTCCTCTCTCTGTCCCGACAGCTGATTTTTCTGATTCCATGTATGTGGATTGTTCCAGGCATAATAGGAATCAAAGGTGTCTGGTATAGTTTCCCGATATCCGACCTTTTGGCAAGTATCACAGCCTTTATTCTTATACTGCAATTTATTAACCACTATCGTAAGACAAATGAACTCTGATATTTTTACAGTATGTATCGGTCGACAGTTGGGTAGCGGTGGACGAGATATAGCATCCATCGTTGCCAAAGAGCTTGGAATCTCGTTTTATGACAAAGAAATTATATTCGAAGCTGCGCGTCAGAGCGGTCTGGATCCGGATTTTCTTGAAAAAAAGGATGAAAAACACTCACTCTCTGTCTCTAACGGCCTGCTTTCTCTGGCTTTTGGTGCATCTTTCTATCACTGTGAGGATTTCAACTGCATAAATCAGGATGCGCTCTTCAAGATACAGAGTGATACCATAGCACAACTGGCTTCACAAGGGGCTGCTGTATTTGTGGGCAGATGTGCCGATTATATTCTCAGGGATAGAGAAAGGGTACTCTCTATCTTTGTCAATGCTGATATGGACGATCGTATCGCACGGATTATGAAAAAGAATAATCTTTCCGCAGATGAGGCTGCCGAGCAGTTAAGGAAGACTGACAAGGCCAGAGCAGATTACTATAATTATTACACATTCAAAAAGTGGGGTGATCCCTCTTCATACGATGTCCTTTTGAATTCGTCCAGACTTGGTGGAGTGGATGCTACAGCTGCAAAGATAGTGGAGATGTGTAAGGATTATTTCCTATAGTCTATTTTTTGTAGACCTGAGCGAAAAATCTGTTCTTTTCTGCTATCTCATCAAAGTGCCACTCCTTGCGTCCCTCTTCCCAGGCAGGCAGACAGTCAGGGCACCAATGCCCGCCCTTGACAACCGAGTTCGGGGTCATTCTGAAGCGGTGTCCGCGACTGCATTCCCATTCAAGCGGAGTAAAAAGATCCCCTTCTGTCATGGATTCACTGATGAGCTTTCCACCACGGAAGGCTGCAGCTTCTCGCATATCTTCTATTCCAAGTCTGTTATCGGGCCTGCTCTCATCGTACCCATGGAAGTGTCTGATTGGCTTGCTGTCTGGAATTAGAATCTGGAAGCCTTCTTTCCAAGATGGGATTGCCTCCCACTCTTTCTTAGAGCCGAAGTGGGCGTTAATTCTGGCTGTATTGTTGTTCTTTATCCAATAGAGTGTCCCGAGTGGATTGGATGAACAGACATGCTTCATAAATGCCTTTATCAGAAAGGCAGGAGCAATGGGTGCAAGTGAAAAGTACCATGGAAGCTCTCTTTTCATCTTCTTGAAATACTCATTGCAGTGGATATTGTCCCTAAAGTGGAGCAGCTCCTCCAATCTGTCGCTATCTTCATACCATTCACCGTGGAAATTTTTTGTGGCGAACCAATTAGGCTCAAATACCTTTTCTACTCTGGGGCAGTTTATGGTTTTGAGCAAAAGATCTTCGAATTGGTAGTTGGTCAGCCTATATGAGGGACCGCTGCTCAGATTGTAGAATCCTCTCCAGAACTCTTGAGGAACCCAATCTTCGCATACATTTGCTACCACTCTTCCTGAATCTTCTACAGTACTCCATTCAAGAACACCGTTCAGTGGGACGTGATATGTAATCGGATCATCAGCCTTTTTGAGCAGTTCAGGGTAGAGCATTCCGCTCTGACGGATAGATGCCCACTTTTTCAGGCCTGATTCGGCAAATACCAGCTCTGATACGACCTTTGAGACTGAGTACCAATCGAAGATGCTTGTATAGATAGGATCTCCAGAGCGTCCCCAATGGTAGGGCTGTCTATGATCGCCAAGCTGAGCCACAGAACCGATATATAGAACCCCTACAGAGTCGGGATGGGGCTGCGCCTTGACTGCCTTTACTATATATTCTGCAGATCGGATATTGACCTTCATGGTCTTTTCCGGATAGAGATCTGCTGCGGGTGAGACCATTCCTCCCAGATGAAGAACGAAGTCGGAGCCGTTCACCCCTTTGAGGACATCTTCGTATACTGTCAGGTCCCCCCAGATAACCTCCAATGCTGGATTATCGAGAAAAGGTCGGAGTTTCTTCTTGTTCTTTTTGCTTGGCCTTGCCAGAATTTTAAGTTTGAATCTGTCACTTCTTGAGAGAATCTCTTTCATTGCAGAGAATCCCATATTGCCCGTTGCACCTGTCAGGAAGATTGTTTTCATCTGGGAGATTGCTTATTCAAGTTCGTAGATGTAGAGTTCGAAACAAAGTGGCGTGTATCCTGGAATCTTATCCTTGCCTTCTGTACCGTATCCGAGCTCTGACCAGAAAAATGTAGTGGCCCGCTCTCCTAACTTCATGTTGAATAAAGCCTTATTGAATCCTTTAACAAATGAGTTCTTCTCCAGGACTGTGTTCCAATCATTGCTGTACTTGAACGTAAGAGGCTCGTAGTTCTCATCCGAACCTGTGTAGATTCTGTGCCTTTTAGCAGTGTCGGGTATATTGGTGTCGAAAACTTTGCCGTCAAGGTACCTTCCTACATACCTTACGCTATATGATGTTTCATTGGCAAGGGTGTCGGTGGAAATCTTATTTCTATAGAAATAGAAACCGTATGACAATGAGTCAATTTTCGACAATCCTTTTTTAGAATACTCCTCCAATTGGTCAATCTCGTATTTCTTGATATCAGGAACTACTTTCCTGACATATATGTCGTAGATTTTGGTGGAACCGTCACTGTCGTATATGGTATTTTCTGTCTCTACATCCAGAAGCCATGCGGGGATGACTGCCTTGACATGTCCGCCCTCTTTCAGACCTGTGAGTATTTCGCGCACTCCGGCCTTAGTGTCAGGTAAGTACCATATTTGAGGACCGTAGAAGTCTGAGTTGGAGAAGGCTCCAAGCTGTCTTGCCGTCTCTTCAGAAGTGTACGATACGTAAGTCCCGTTGAGGTAGGTGATATCGTAGTCAAGCAGGACATACGACGAGTCTTTGATTTGGGCTCCTGAACCTTCGCTTCTGTCAACAACATAGAGTCCCGATTCAGTCGGAGTGCATCCAGGGTAATTGAGTTCTATGTATGCCCTTAGAATTCGTTCCTGAACAGACTGTGGGTCTTCATCTGTCTCTTTGGAACATGATAGAAGTGTGGTCAGTGTAAATAAAGCAAGGGTAGCTCTCGCCACAGTAGTGTATTTCATATCTAATTACTAGTTTTTCTTGATGATTCTGTCAATCCATACCTCATATAACAAGGCAGATAGTTTGGGAATATTGTATATGGCATCGTTGCCGAAACCGTATTTGGCTGAGAATAAAATTATGGAATGCTCACCCTCCCTTACACCTGAAAGGCCATTCTCAAGCCCCTCCACGAATACCCCTTGATTATATTGTACGACAAGGGGGGAAAAGTCAGCATCTGTCAGGGAAAATTTTGCGCTCTCTGCTACGCTTTGCACATTGGTGGCAAATAGTGCAGTGGGGGAGCCGTTGAATACATAACCGGCATAGAAGAGATAAAGTGTATCTCCGTATTCGAGTATTTTGGCACTTGCGGTCGAATCTATTATGACTCTGTTGGAACCGTTGTTGCGGATGACACTGTCACCAGGGAACTTCCCCTGAAGGTATTTTTCTATTGCACTTTCCTGATTGGCATAGGCCAGCTCCCGCTCCTCTTTGGCACAGCCGGCCACAGAGCACAGAATGAGAGCCAAAGCGGCAATCGCAACAGTCATGTTAATGTGTCTGCTCATTTTTTCTCTTTTTTCTCTATTTATGTTCCCGAAGGAACTGCTCGAGCGATCTCTCAAAATAGCCTCTTACCTCTTCCAGAGGAAGGTATATTTTACCTCCTGCTGCTCTTTCATGTCCTCCGCCGTTGAAATATTGTGCGGAGAGTGCATTTACAGATACTCCTCCCTTGGAACGCAATGAAACCTTGACATATCCGTCACTTTCAGTGAAAAGTGCGGAGACCTCCACATCCCGCACTGACAGGGGAATGTTCACAAAACCCTCTGTGTCTCCCTCTTTGTAATCAAAACTGCGCTTGGTCTGCTGCGATAGAATCATCGAGCACGCATTGATGTGAGGGTGGAAGACCATGCTCTGGGTAAGCAGCTCTCCGAGCATCTTGAGGCGGTTTTCTGAAAAGTGCTTGAAGAGTCTGTCATTCAATTCTGCCAAATCTATTCCCGAATGTAGCAATTGTGATGCCATAGTGAATGTGTCGGGAGTGACTGAGTTGCTGAAGTTGTTGGTGTCTGCAAGTATACCGGCTGCCAGCGCAATGTTAGCCTCTTGGGGCAGGGTGCAGATATCTCCATGTGTGAAGGAGGTGTTCATGAGGACTCTCCATAGCAGTTCACAGGTGGCTGATGCGGACGGATCTGAAAATATTAGTGAAAACTCCTCTGTAACGGGGTTAAGGTGGTGGTCTATAAGAATTTTCGGGGCTTTGCTCTCCTTTAAGGTCTTCTCCATATCTTCTGTCCTGGAGAGTGAATTGAAGTCCAGACAGATTATCAGGTCAGATTCTAAGATGAGCCTATCTGCCCTCTCCCTATCTTGAGTGTAAAAGAGTATGCTTTTCCTTGGGTCCAGAAAATCAAGATATGACGGGATTGGTGACGGAAGTACAATGGAACACTCTATGCCTATGCTTTCCAGAAAGCGGGCCATGGCCACTACTGCCCCTGTGGCATCTCCATCGGGATGGAAATGGCCCACTGCAAGAACCCTCTTTTTCCCTCTTAGATGCTCTTCAAATCTATCTATATTTTGTTTCATTTGGCGAAAGTGTAACTTTTGTAGCTGCAAATTTAAAAATATATTGCAAGTACTGATTATTATTTTTAATTTTGTCCGTGTTTTGTGCGAATTAATATTCAAATACAATAAAGATATGAAGATTTTCTATAAGGTTATGACCTATTTGGTCTTCCCTGTAATAATTGTAGGTCTGGTATACTTGATCTATGAAAGTGTAATGGAACCTGTAAGGTTTAACAAGGAAGTTGAAAGACGTACTGAAGTTAGCATTGACCGTCTTAAGAACATCAGAACTCTGCAGGAGGCGTATAAGTCCAAAACCGGTAGGTATCTCTCTACCACTGACTCACTTATCGACTTCTACCATAATGGAACCATTACTATTGTGAAGCAGATTGGTTCTATGGATGACTCCATTGCCGTAGCAAGAAAGCTCGTTAAACGTGAAATCATTGAAGTTGCTGTAAAGGATACCCTTCTAAAGAATAAATCTCATGTAATCGACTCCATTAAGTATATTCCTTTCTCGGGAGGTCGTCTGGTTCAGATGGAATCTGTAGTAAAACAGGTTTCAGGTGTTAATATCCCTCTTTTCGAAGCGGTTATACCTTACGATGATCTGCTAATCGGTCTGGAAAGACAGTTGATCATCAACCTTAAGGCTGAAAAGGAAGATATGGGCAGATATCCCGGCCTGAAGGTTGGCGATATCAACAACCCTAACAATAACGCAGGTAACTGGGAATAGTAATAATGTCAGCTGCCTCGAATTACAGATTAACCATTCAAATGGATTTGAGTGGTTTTTCTTTTATAGTATATGACCGTAACGGAACCATCGTATATAAGAGCGATGGCTCCGATGCGGATTCGTCATATATGGATGTGCCGTACCACTCTGTAGAGGTATACTATCCCACCTTGTGCTATACTATGATACCTGTCGATTTATATTCTCACGAAACTGCCTACTCGTATCTGGAGAGTGTGAGGGAGCTTCCGGCGGATGCTCAGGTGTGTGCACTGGAAATTCCCGGGCAGAAGATGTTTCTTGTTTATGCGATAGGAGGCGACCATCTTCCTGAACCGAGTCTAAAGAGCGCCAGGATTAAGAGGTATCCGCTGATTTATTCTCTTATTGATTCGATTCAGACGATTGATGGTAACAATAAGATTATTCTGTCAGTAAGTGAAGGAATTGTCCATATTGTGGCAGCTGAGAGGGGACGATTCCTCTTTGCTAACAGTTTTCCGGCTGAGGATGATATCACTGCTCTCTATTTTATTACATCTGTTGTGCATCAGGTGATGTTCAATCCTGAATTGACTGCGATATACATAAAAGGTAAGATCTCTAATCCTTTCCGTACCACTTTGGAAAACTATTTTAGCAAAGTCGAATTTGTTAAATAATAAAGTGATTGAAATATGAGAATAATAGGAGGCAGACTCAAGGGAAGAAACATCGTGCCACCCACCGGTCTAAAGGCACGACCTACAACAGATTTTGCAAAGGAGGGACTGTTCAATACCCTTGAGAACGAGTTCGAATTTTCCGAGTGTCGTATTTTAGATCTCTTTTCGGGAACTGGCAGCATCTCTTACGAATTTGCTTCCAGAGGAGCATTGGATATCTATTCTGTGGAGATGAATCCGCTCCACTCCACATTCATAAAGAAGAGTGCATCTGCTATGGGTCTAAAGGGAATTCAGGTGGTGCGACACAATGTTTTTGACTTCCTGGATATATGTAAGATTGATTTTGACATTATTTTCGCTGACCCTCCATATTCAATCGAAGGGCTGGATGGAATACCTGATAGAATTTTTTCCGTTAGGATCCCATCATCTGAGGGGGGCAGCTCATCAATTTTGCGTGATGGAGGGCTTTTTATTCTTGAGCATCCTTCTGATTATTCGTTTGTTGAGCATACTCACTTTGTGAAGGAGAAAAAATACGGCAATGTGCACTTCTCCTTCTTCAGGTAATTTTTTTCAAAAAAGTGAATAAAAAATTTGCAGATTGAGAAAAATGCTCTATATTTGCACTCGCAATTGAGAACTAAATGCGAGGTGCGGTAGTTCAGCTGGTTAGAATACCGGCCTGTCACGCCGGGGGTCGCGGGTTCGAGTCCCGTCCGCACCGCTTAACCGCCTGAGTACGAGTCTATTCAGGCGGTTTTTTATTAAACCAAATTTATCCGCACCCTCTATGTAATCATCTGTCAATGAGCTTCTTAATTGAGCCTAAGGTTTGACACCCTAAGCACGGAACCACTTAAAATAAAAGTTTGCAATCAAGCTCAAAATCCAACGAAAAGAACACTTTGTGTACACCACAGTGTTCCGATTCGCGGAGTGACACACTCCAGTCGCAACTTTTGGTTCATCATATTTTTGGTTTTTGTAAAATTCAAGTTATGGTGAAGCTAAAATTCGTCATTAAAAGTGACACGCTCGTGCTCAGAATCTCCGAGGGTAAAGAAAGATTCTACCGTTCTGCAATGTCGGTGCTTATCGGCAATCCGAACCTCAAGCGGCATTTCAATCAAGACCGAGAAAGATTTTGCAGCAATGCAGTTTCCTACAAGGAAAACAATGCCGCCCTGGAAGCCTTCAAGAAATCTTACCAGGACATCATCTTCAGCCACCCCGATTTCTCGGCACGGCAAATTTCCCTCTCCCTTGATGCTCTCCCTTCTACAAAGGAACCCGCAGAGCAAACCATCTTACCATCGGAATACTGCGAGAATGTACGCAAGTTTCTGGAGAAAGTCATCCAGCGCGAAAAGGCCCGCCCAGGATGCAACTTTGAAGTCTATCAGAAACTGCTTAACAAATGCAAGCGTGTTCTCCCCAATTTCGATGAACTGACATTCCCTGAGATAGATTATGACAAATGCGTAGAACTGGCATCCATCTTCTCCGAATATGACGGCTATTTCAATACCACGAAACAGTTCCGGAATCTTCTGGGAAAAGCACATCGTGACCGTGAAGTGAATTTCCGTATCTCCCAAATAGGAGAATTCAAGTTCCATGACTATGATCCTAATAAAGACCATACTTTCTTCAAAAAGCCCGATGTCCTGTCTCCAGAACAAGTCAAGATGTTCCTAAATATGGATCCTATGCTGATGACTCCACAATATAAGGACAGGAATACCGTAAGGCTGTATTACGACTTTTGCGTGTTTATGCTTCAGTCGTTCCTCGCCCCATGTGATGTCATCAAATTGAAGAAATGCGACATCACTAAGCAGCACACCATTGTTGCTAAACGCAAAAAGACGCATCGTGATGTAGAAATCCCCATATCACCGGCAATGGACACAATTATATGCCGCTACCAGGGCTTTTCCAAGCAGGGCTATATCTTTCCCATTATGGATGATGAGAAATCCAAGGAGCACCGCACGAAAGACTATATCTTCAAGAAATTTCGTCAGCTTTTGAATATATGGCTGAAAGATGTCGGCAAGGAGTTGGGCACAAAGTTCGACCTATACGCGTATGTATTCAGGCACACGGCCATCACCATGGCCCTTGATAACGGACTGCCCATCTCCTATGTGGCAATAGTGGCGGGAACGAATATCGAAATGATTCAGAAACATTATTATAACGGTGACAATATTCAAAATTCCCAGAAATTACAGTTGATGTTCATCAAGGCCGCATCGTATCAATCATTACAAATGAAATAAAGAAGGCCCCGCTGAAAAAGCGGGGCCGGAACTACCATAACCTCACGGCGATGGCTTCTCACAAAATTACATCAAGACAGACAGAAAGTAGGGACTTCATTTTTATACTTGCCAAGGATTATTGTTCGGATCATAGTCTCTGGCAAATGTTGCAATAGCATACTCCGTTTCTGGTTTATGTTCCTCGTCAAGTCGGCGAGGAATATGTGGATTAATTTTGAGTCTGGAAGCATCCCTAAGCCAAGTGATTGAAGTTTCATAATCCGTAATTCGGGCCGAACTGATGTTGTTCGGGGAAATGAGCTTATGAAGTTCATAAAGAGCGAGACGGAGCATGTGCTTCTTGATGTTGGCATTTCTTGGATCATCTTCCTTGATATTGAATGCAATTTCAACCTTGTCTGCATTTACATTCATTGCTGGATAGAATACTTCTCCTTTATAGACCACATATTCGTGGTTGGAAAATTCATACTCATAATCTGGAGTGTATTCTCCAATAAGTCCCCAGTTATCTGAATCGTTTGGATTAACTGTCAGGTTTATATCTTCAGTGGTAAGTAAGGCATAGAATTTATCCCCATATTTCTTTACTGCCCATTGCTTATATTCCATATTAGGTTCCCATCCTTCAACTTCAATCTTTGTCCAGCCGTTGATGCCAGGAACGCGGATGTCACCATAGCTCCAACCATTATAGGTAAGGCACTGGTAATATATTGTTCCATATTTCACAATGTCACCCGGAACATAGTCAAGAAGTTGGGAATACGGCTTCACTATGTCTTCATCGGGAAGCTCTGTATAAAGTTCCCAATATGGGGTGTTTATAGGAGCCTTGTAACCGTTAATCGGTCTGATGGTTACATATATTTTGTTGTCAAATATGAAATGCGCCCCTGCTGGATAAGTGACCTGTTTGTTATGAACACGAAGGTTTTTGCCAACAGCAAGACATTTCTCTATCTCGTAGTTATCCGTTAGATATTCCAAAAGGGATTCTTCTGCTGCTTCTTCAGCCTGAGCGAAACGCTCTTCCTTACCGCGTATGAGTTGGGAGAGTGCTTCTTCAGTAATGATGCTGTTGTAGTCGTTGTTCGTTAAAAATCTGTTATACATTGCCTCTAATATTCAAACCCCCCATAAATAGGAGTAGTAGTTGTTTCAATTGAAGATGTCCGCATTTGGAACTTACTCCAAGCATCAGGAAGGAAAAGTACCAAGAAGTAATCAAAACAGTCTGAAAGGTGTCCATACTTCTCATACTTAATTCCACTCTTGGGATCCGTAGCCTTCGCCTTACTCTTGGTTCCGTCACTTTCCTTCTTTTGATAGATGAGGTCTTCTGTAAAGCGGCGGCATCTCATATCTATCTGAATCTGCCATCCGTCAAATCCATCAAACAAGGCGTTCACGAACTCCAGGCGGGTAATATGTGGCGGTTGCTTGGTAAGCACCTTTTTCTGAGCGTGCAAGTTCGGGTTGGCCATATTACTGAGGATGATGGTGTAATTATTTACACCGTCTTCCGTTTGTGTGGAACGCGCCAAACCAGCCGGATCTCCAGTAATAAATAGCCCTCCGGTGTGTTTTTCGTTTAAGTATTTGGCTGCGATCTTCTTAGAAAGGGCTGGAGTATTGTTTTCTCTATTTTCTTGTTCACCGAGTATTTCTTCCAAAACATACACTTTTTTATTCTCATAATCAATCTGAAAAGAAAGTGTACTCATGCGAGGAATAACATTGAAGTCCCAGCTCGATATGATGGGCTTCAATGGGTTATAGACTTTTTCCTTGAGGCCGTCAACTAAATGTTTATCACCTTTGAAATTCCAGTATGCCGCTGCATCATTGGTATCTACATAATCCCAGTTTCCATACAAGAGTCTGGCCCTAATAGCTGGATCGGAAATACGGTTCAAAGCGGCCACATAGGTTTTCACAAATTCCTTATCCGGATTGTCAAATACAGAGAAGGGCACATAGGCTTCACCCTGTCTGCAAACCACCGGATTACCATCCTTATCCATTACGAATCTGGAACGCACCCAAGTCATACAAGGGTTGGTTGAAAGCAGCATTCTGGAGGTTTTGAAGGTTTCCGATGTCTTCCAACGAAGACGGGAAAACAATACTTCAATAGCTCTTTCACTGATTTCGGATACCTCATCGATAAACGCTATAGTGTATTCATTTGAACCGAATCGCTCAAACTGTGGATCAGACGGAAGATCTGTCATTTCTTGCATAATGATGACCGAATCATTCCAGAAGGTCAGAATGTTTTCCAGATTATTTATCTTGTAAT
This sequence comes from Bacteroidales bacterium, assembly GCA_029010575.1. Classification (GTDB taxonomy): domain Bacteria; phylum Bacteroidota; class Bacteroidia; order Bacteroidales; family UBA932; genus Coprenecus. The sequence continues at coordinate 16,668 of JAQXKS010000061.1, forward strand.
TTACATTCTCCTTCAACCCCCATTGCTTGCATACTTTTTTGATAGTATTGAATGTAGAACCCTTCAGACTCTTCAATGTCTTACGGGCAACAACAGCACGAATGTCATCAAAGCGGATACAGCTGCTGACAAGCCAGCAGCTACCCAGGTAGGATTTTCCGCCGCCCGCTGCGCCACCTCCAAGAATAAGTTGGGGCAAATCCCTACTGCCACACTGATCGCATTGTGGGATATATTTCTGATTTCCCTGTTCGTCTCTTCCATTGGGAACCTGAATGATATGCCCTCCACAATGGGGGCAATAATCAGGCTGCAAGAGTTTCCATAGTTCATACTGTCGAACTGATGGGGCAAAGTTGATTTCCAGATTTCCTGGAGGTCTTAATCCAGCCATTTCTTTTTACGAATGAAGCCAGACCTATAGCTAAGCCTGGCTGTGAACATATAAATAATCAGAGAGCGAATAGTTACGCGTTGATGGCATTGTACACCTTCTCAACAAATGCCCAGAAATCATCGGGATAAGCGGAAGATGAAATGCTTTCGATCCCCTTGGTGATATATTCCAGCTCTTGTTTGCTGAAATCAACTGTAATGGGGTTTTCCTTGTCCAATTTGGCATCCCAAGTGAGAGTATTGCTCTCCGCATTTTCCTGGATGTTGAATTTCTCTTTTTCCTCGTCTGTGATAAGGATTCGATTAAGTATTTCCTTCTTCATATTGAATTCCAGAAAACTACCCTTCTGGGGAAGAATCTGAGGGAAATACAAACGGTCTTTGATGTAAAGTTCCATATTATTGTGAGTTTATCGTTTACAAAGAATAGACTGACTCGGAGCCTTTTGTTTGCTATTTCTTGAAAAATTTGCGAATAGGGATACCTATTTGTATGCCTACACCAATATAAGGTTGAGTTTTTTGACCATTCCAGCCGATACCTCCTTGCAGTCCAATGGTAGTTTCAATCCACCTATCTTTTACTGGAGGTTGGATGATATTGGTTGGGGCGAACACATTTACACTATCCAGTTTAGGGTTAAATCCACTTACCCAAGCCTCATATTCAGGCTCACGATAATATTTCTGTGTAATGGGAACCTCTACAAGAATAGAATCGTGCACAATCAATGTATCAGTGTGAAATACCGTATCTATTGGTTGGGGTTTAGCAATCGGTAGATAACAGGTTTCGTACCTGATGACAAGGCTATCTACGGGCACTGGCTTTCGAACAAAAATCGTGTCTATATAGGATTCGCGTGGGATATTATTTAACTGTGTTCGATAATAAAAGTTTAGGGTGACTGAACACCCTAAAATCAAAAAGAAAATAAGAGTAATGATATACTTAGATTTCACACTATTTCAATAGTTATTTTTTCTCCCTGTTTGATGGCGTTTTGACAAAGTGCTACCAGCCTTTGTTCATATTGGGTAGAGTTGATTACCTTCCCAACCACTTTATTTTCACCGACCAAAATGCAACCGGCAGAATCTTTAGCTGTATTGCCACGGTGAATCAATACTCCCTCAAAAGAAGGAACATCCAATAAACGAGGCAATTGCCGCTTCATTTTAGGAGAATAGTTAACAATCACCTCATAAGTGCCATAAGGGATGCAAGTTTCCGAATAGACTTTTTGCTCCCCGTTATCAAACTTGCCATTTTTATTTTTATCCCTATTGACATCTTCCAGAGTATCGCAAAAGCGTTCTCCGTTAATGTACATTGTACCTATTGTGTACGCAGGGCCTAAATATCTACGATGCACTTTAATTTTCATTGTCCTAACTTTTGTATTGAAGTGACTGGAATGAACCATTCTTGTTCTTCCAGATATGGTTCTCCTATCAGTTCCACCCAGGCTCCCAAAATGCCTGACTTATTGGTGCGTATTTCGACAATGTGGCCTTCTCTATATGATAGAGCCATGAGCCTATATTCAATAAGCTCTTCAGAAGGGATTATCAATATTTTATCTCCCAGTTTCATTCTACTTTATTATTGTCGGTATCGTCTTCAACTTCAACACGAATTTTCTTGGAGTATCGATCAAATAGCTCTTTTGTCTTGTAGTCATATTTTAGATCAAGTCCCCAGACTGTTCCAACGAATCCAAGGAATAAACCAAAACAAGTAATCACTGAAGCATCGATTACCCCCTGAGGTGGGATGAATAGGGATGTAAACACCAATACTATCCCTGACACTAATACGAATCCGGCAAGAATAAATTGTATTGCCTCTTTTGTACCCTTCTGAATGTTCATTACATTTATTTTTTAGGAGTTTGGTCAGGTACAATAACATTGAAGGTAATTCCAGCCTCGCCACCGCCATTGATGTCTAATTTATTTACCTGGGCTTCCTTTACTGGATACATTTCCATAAGGGCCTTAGACGCACTGACAGCAACACTTCTTAAAGCGGCTGGCGATAGCTTGGTTCCCTTACGATCTGTGTACTGTGCGCTGGAGGTCTCTTCGATGATATGCTTCAGATTGGCAGTAAGGAATCTTTTCATATCCTTTGCTTCTTCCGCAGACTGAGCTTCCAGTTCTTTGATATACTCCACGATATGAGGCTCTTTGAGCTTCATTTTAGCTTCGTGGCTGAGAAGAGAGTCTTCCGGTTTGTGGAAGGCATCTTTATAGCACTTCGCAACATTACCGGCATAAGGAGCGCATCCATTTATGAATAACTCACAAAAGATGCGCTCTTCTTTCGTTATTTGTTGTACTGCTGACATTGACTTTCGTTGTGAGGAATTCTTTTATAATAACTTCCTATTTTTCACTTACGAATAGCCTATTATCAATCAGTTTGTTCATTTTTGCTCTGAAGTAGCTGGGAGAGGATTATTTTTCGCCATAATTCTCCCATTCCTTGAATTACCGCCTCAACATCTTCCATAGATTTGATGAACTCCATGTTGAAGTTGATTTGCAAATCATAGCCACTTATTTCAGCAAGGGGTTGGTCTATTTCCTCATTCTTGATAAGGAAAACATCACGATCACTTAAATATTTGAACTGAACCTTAGGCTCATCTTCCATCTGGGGGAGCGGGTTTTCGTTTTTGCCAATCATATCTTAAAATGTTTACGGGTTTTTTCTGATTTAGTCATACCTATTTGAACTCCCCCCTCTCCATTGGAATTTCTCATGCGCTGGGTAAGCACTGCCACTACATTGGTGGTGGCGGATACATCGGCATCAGCATCATGAGCATCATCCAGTTCAATTCCAAGGTTTTCACACATCAATTCCAACTTGTAAGAAGATATGTTCTCTTGATTGCAAAGGGCGAGCTGCCCAAGCGTTATGGTATCCAGAATAAGCGGATGCCAATGTCCGTAAAAATCTTCATGTCCCCTAATATATTTGGGAAGCTCTTTCATAAGACCGGCGTATTCAAACAACTGACATAAAAACCCTTCATCAAATAGAATATTCTGACCGATGATGAATGGTTTCATATTTTTACTGACCTTGGGCGATGTATCTTCAAAAAATTTAAGAAGATCAATGGCAACCTGGTTTATTTCTACACCTTGACACTCCAGCATTTCCATTGTGATTGCAGAATATTCTAATGCCTTGTCTTCATAATCCATCATCTGAGGTTTGTCAGCATCATACTTATTCTTTAGCACTTTCCTCTTTTCCCCCACACCTTTTATTTCCTTTTTATAATAAGGGGCGATGTAGCGGACAAATGTTCCTATTCGTTCAAATGTATCAAGCCTTGTAGCATGAACTGCTATCTGGGTGCATGCTGATGTCTTACAATTCAATCCTCCCGTTTCAAAGTCGAGGGTATATGCCACTAATATGGACTTTTCTTGTTTCGGTGCTGCCATAACTATAAAAAGCTTTTGATTATATGTGTTGCATTCTTAAAGAAGTCTTCAAGACTCCCATTGTTGACGATAATAGCGGAATAGAAATGATCTGCCAGTCTGACTCTTTCCTCATCCCTCTTTTGTCTTTCTTCATCGATGTCTATAAGATTTTTCACATCTCTTCGTATATAAATTGGAATGATACGAAATTCAAGTTGGAATTTTCTCTGCATTTCCACCAAAGCCCTTTCGTCAATGATGTAAGTACATGGTCGATATTGGGGAACCTGAGCTTTATTGGCCCAATAATGGTGGCCCCCAAACTGGGTATAGGCAAGCATTACATCTTTTGATGGCATCTGCTCTTCAGTTACAAAAAGATGTTCAACCCCATCTTGTTCCCCTGGACGCATTGGCCTGGTGGTATAGGAGATTATCGTAGGAATGTTATGATGCTGGCAAAGATAATTGGCCAGTGTAGTTTTCCCACATCCAGAGGGGCCTACAATTGCGATGATTGTTCGTTTCATAGTATTTCCAATACGCTTTTTCTATAGAATTGTAAGTTATTCTTGCCCTGATAATCGCTGTATTTCACAACCGCAGAGCAAATAATCAACTTGTCCTTAGCGTGCAACAATTGCCCACGCATTTCTGCATACTCTTCACTCCAAACAATACATTCACAGGTATCGTTATTTTGCTGCAAGACCATTTTACAGAAGGTCTTTTTCTCACCTGTTTTCTTATCTTGGTATTGTTTTTCCTCTACTTCAACTACGGTTGCACAAATAGCCACTTTTCTGTCTTCCTCTTCCAGAGGGGCAATATCTTGGATAGTGACATACGAAGCTCTTCCCTTGATTTTAGTCTTGGCCTCTGAATTATCATAGATACGCTTATAATCTATAGCACCCATTCCAGATACTGCTATTTGTTGTTGGCTCCACCAGTAGTGCTTACCACGCATATCTTCCGGGACATCTTTCTCCGTAATTTCAAAGCCAAGTTGCGTAGCTGCCTTTTCCATTATTGCATAACGCTCCACTACAGATTCAGCGTGCTCCAGTTTGTCAAAGCAACCGGCAAAGATGAGATTTCTGATGTGTCGCGCATTAACTGGACATCTTGTTGCTTCATCCTCGTTGTCGGGATCATCCCAGTATTCGTATTTTTTCAACTTATACTTGAAGATACGGTCAATGAAGTTCTCAATGCTGGTAAATTCTCCATTCTTGTCTCGCTCATTGATAATCCACTCAACCGCCTTTATTCCAAGCATCTTAATTCTGGAAAGAGACCAGAAAATTGAGTTTGTATTATAATCCGTGTAAAAGATTTGCCTGCTGATATTGATGTCCGGAGCTACTACCTTGGCATTACTACAAGCTTCCATTTCGCCCATTAAGGATACAATTTCCTTATCATCGGCCCATTGAAGAGCAACGGTATAGAAAGCTACCGGGAAGTTAGTTTTTAGCCACGCTCCCGCATAAGCAGTAGCAGCATAGGCAGTAGCGTGAGATTTATTGAAGCAATATGTACCGGCATCTTCAATCTGCGCCCATATCTTATCGGCATCTTCCTGAGGGCAACCATTTTCTTTTGCCCCTTTCATAAACTTTTCCTTCATGGCCTGGATCTTGTCCACTTTCTTTTTAGACACGAACTTCACCAGTTTCACACCATCTCCAAGGCTGAATCCCCCTACCTCACGAGCCATACTTACAATCTGCTCTTGATATACCACTACTCCGAATGTATTTTTCAGAGAATTATATGTACCCCAAAGATATACTGGGGCTACCAAACCATTCTTACAGTTTACATATTCATCGATATTGCCCATCGTAGCCGGACGATAAATTGCATTGGCGGCAATCAAATCTTCAAGGCAATTGGGTTTCATATCTATCAGCAGTTTTGTAATACCCTTGGAACTGAACTGGAAGACATTTTGTGTATAGCCTTTACCAAGTATTTCATAAACCTTAGGATCATCCATATCCCCAGTTACGATACCTTCCAATGACACATCTTTACCGTAATGCTCTTTGATAAGGTCGAATGTTTGATGAAGTTTGGAAAGTTCTTTGGTAGCTAAGCAGTCGTTTTTTAGCAATCCCAATTCATCCAGCTCATATCCATCATTTTCGCTGACCAATACTCCATCTATTTTCTTAATTGGTACGAAATCAAAACACTCCATATCTTCGCCGTCTTTCTCATCAGGCGTGATAAGTAATGCTGAAGCGTGTATTGAACTGGAGCGAGGCTGAAACATCAGCGTTCTGATGTCTTCAAACAGTTGTGGGTAGTCAGCAATGAACTTGGCAACCTTTTTCTCAGTTGCAGCTAATTTGAAGATACCTGTATAGTCACACTTATCATCATCAAAGATTGCTGTGATATAGTTAACGAGGCTTACTGGTATCCTCATTGTACGAGCCACATCTTTAAGGCACGCCTTAACTTTAAGCGTAGTCAAGGTTCCAGCAGAAAATACTCTCTGCTTCCCATTGTGATTATATCGCTGCTCGGTATATGCCTTGACATCTTGCCTCCTGTCTGACTGAAAGTCGCAATCTACATCTGGAAGACTTCCTCCGGGGCCTTGTAAATAACCTTTATCAACAAAGGTATCTAATACAGTAACCGGGGAGTTGGTATGCCTAATTTTAACGCTTTTAATTTTCATAATACATACTCTTATAAGTCACTCTATCGAAGATATTACCGTGTGCCTTATAAGCGTGTTCAAAAGCACTCAATTCATGATCTGGGAAGATCATACGCTGGGAGATGAAGTTTTCCGAGGCGATGCCTTCCAGCGAGGTACATCGGCTCAACGCTACATAAAGTTGTCCTGGGCAGAACATTCCTTTAGAATGAATTACGATATTATCAAATGTCAATCCCTGACTTTTATGAATAGTGATTGCCCAAGCCAAAGTGAGAGGAATTTGCTTGCAACCTCCCTTAACAACTCGTTCAATCTTCTTCTCTGGTACACCATTCACCAGACATTCCTGTACTTTATATTCAGCCTGTTCCCAGTTGAACGGCGCAAGCTCGACAGTATTGCCATTATCGAGAGCCACAGTTACTGTATTCTCAGATAGAGCCGAAACAAAGCCCAAAGAGCCATTGTAAAAGCGATGCTCTCTATCATTCACCAAGGTCATTACTCTGGCCCCGATACGCAAGCTCAAAACATCATCACAGGGCATAGAATTAGCATTGAAATCGCCATCCAATATAGCCTTATATGAATGTGTGGGTGTTCCCAACAGTTTATGATTGATTTCTACTACATCATTTTTCAATGAGCAGATATGAATGTATTTGCCGCCATAATCTGCGCTCAGAGTTTTGTTCCTACGCTCTTCCAAGCTGGCAATATCGTCAGGGGTTAAACGATAGTTGCGTATATTATTAAGGATGGTAATGAAATTGGCATCTGACTGCCTAAAAATATGTGTCAGTTCAACGATACGAAAACCCTTCTCACGAAAGACTTTTGCATTGAAGAAATATGGCCCAGGGTAATATGTAGCTAACGCATTCTTTTCTGCTGAAGTCACTACCGGTGGCAATTGATGCAAATCTCCAAACATAACTACCTGTATGCCCCCAAAAGGTTCAGAGTTTTGACGATATAAGCGCAACTTGATGTCCACGAAATCTAAGACATCTGCACGCACCATACTGATTTCATCAATCACCAATATATCAATGGCATTGGCCAATGCTTTCTTGGCTGGAAAGAACTTAGAATCCTGAGCAGATGTAGGCCCAAGTACACCAAATGGTATATTGAGAAAACTGTGTAAGGTAATGCCACCCGCATTTACAGCCGCTATGCCGGTAGGAGCGGTGATGATGAATCGTTTCTCTATGTTTTCAACTATATATTTAAGGAATGTGGTTTTCCCTGTTCCAGCTTTACCAGTGATATATAAGTTTTCATTGGTATTCTGGATCAACTCGATGGCTTGCTGCATTTCATCGGTTACTATCATAACTCGTCAATCGTAAAGAGTTCATCCTTGTTATCGAACAGAATAATGTCCTCATCTCGGAGTTCGTCTGCATATATCGTGATGGGTGCTTCCTCTCCTTCACGCTTTACATACAACTGTGCATCCTTGTCAATTTTTATCGTTTTGCCGTTTTCAAGTGTAATTTCCACATAATCTGTTGAAGAGATGTCTTCACCTATTATGGTTGTGTCTGAAGGGTAAAGACCTGCGCGTTCCGGCAAAAGGAAACGCTCAAAAATCAGATCATACTTCAACGGATCAATTAGCGTGATTCCCAGCAAGTAAAGAAGAAGAGAACCGGCGGCTGAACCTCGCCCACAACCTACCAAAATATTATTCTTACGGCTCCAGTTACAAGTATCGTATTGTACAAGAAGGTAATCAACATTGTTCGTGCTTTCAATGATGTATTTTTCATACTCCATCTGATTACGATATTTTTCCTGGCTTTCTTTATCTTTAGGAACGAGCCTGTCAAACCCCTCTTCAAGTAGTTGACAAAACATATTATGAACAGTGCCATATTTTTCCTTTTCCTCAGGAGTCATTGTGTATTTAGGCATAAAGTTCCTATCATTCTCAAACTTAGCCTCAGCATGTTCAGCGATGTAGTTGGCATTATCAACACATTCACGGAACAATTTGTCAATATCCCAACGCTCGGCATCAAACAGATTAGCAAATAGCGCATAATGCTCATCTGCATCTTTGAAATACTGTTCATCACTTTGTTCGTGGGCCGCACCGCTTGCAACTTTGTTAAGGATAATTTTATTTCTTGCGTCACTTTTGTCCAAATAATATGCGTCTGTAATCAGGACTGGCGGCAATTTGTCATATAACTTATGGAAGTATAGTTTCTGGGCCTCTAATACGCGTATATCTATCCTCTCGGCCTTGAATTCAGTTAAATCTACCTGGAAGAATGTTTTATCAAACTTCGTAATCAAATCTTCCATTTGAACTGGATGGGAAATGAGCCAGTCTGCCGAATATTTATCAAACACGAGCACATTACCCTCCCCACGATTTTTCAGTTCATTAAAGGTGACGGTCTGATCTTCACTATCCACCATTATAGCTTTCTGAATACGAAGCAGGTTTCTCAGGCCCTTTTGTGTCTGAACATATACCTTGGCCCCTACAGTTTCTTCTCCGTACTTAAAGGTCAAAGAATAACCAAAAACCCATTTGATTCCAGCTGCCGAACAAACCTTCTGAAGATTGTAACAAGCAGCCATTGTATTTCGGTCGCAAATACCTATAGCCTTATGACCACAAAACACAGCTTTCTTAACCCACATTTCGGGCATAAAGCTGCCATTGAGCAATTCAAACGGGCTATGACACCCCAGATTTACAATTTCATACTGATGTTGAAGTTCCGCTTTTATTCCTACATATTTCAAGATATTCAGAGCAAATCCTTTGCGTAAATCAAAGTAATACCAATTGTCACCGAATTTGAAAACTATGTAATTGATGCCCTCAGCGATCAATACGCTCGGCTCTTCAACACTGTTGAAAATCAATTCACCATCATTGTTCAGACGAAAGATAGAATTCAACTTATTGGTATTCTCATAGTACGCCTTGCCCAATCCTGGCATTTCAATTACCTCGTTGTCGATGATATTATACTGTATTTTATTGGCTTGCAGCCATTCAATCAAATCATTCATAACTGTACTATATTAAGTCCATACTCAATTGGTGTTTTCAAATTGATGGAGAAAACATCATATATGTCCCAGAAATCCATGCTGTCAAAATCCTGCTCAGGATCTGAAATGAAGGCAATGTAAGTGTCAAAATATTCATTGAGCTTTGATGCTGCCGATTTGATACTTTCAACTGCATCGCCATCATAACCGATAACAACTGTTCTCACACCCTTTGCTTGCAGTTTATATATCTGGGCATCAGAAATCTTTTTGCCGAATGTGGCCACCGCTGCAATACTATGATTGTCATACAGGTTGAGTTTTCTGGTAAGCGCAATAACATCAAACACACCCTCACAAATGATTACAGTGTCGGTTTCATCTTCAATTACAGAATCATAATTATAGAGCAACTTCACAAAATCATTCTCACCCTCCTTAAAGCCACTGTTGTTGTAACGGCGAATTTCATATTTTCCATTCAATCTGGCTTGTTTATTATGCTCCTCTATCTTCTCCTTACTCCAAGTATGACGAGATATGTAGCCAACAATATCACCATTATCAATAATGGGGAATACTACATAATCATCAAATTTGAAATTCAAACCTCTGGTGGTTCCAACTGGGAAGAAATCAAAGTCATCGTAAGTAAAGCCACGAGATTTAAGATAGCTATTCTTGTAGCATCTCTTCCATCCTTCGGGCATTTCCACAATGTTCAATTCGTCATCTATTTCATCCTCATCCAGATTAACAAATTGCGGAATTGTAACCGGCCCGAATGATGCTGTTTCTTCAATTTTAAGGTCTGTGCGGCCAATATCGTCAAGAAGACGATTAACATCCTTAACTGTATGACCACATGAAAAGCAGTGCCCCATAAATAGCTTCTTCTTGGCGGTCTCTGTTCCCACATATATACCGAACTTACCTCCAGTATGCCCACAATAAGGACATATAGGAACAATGATATTCTTACGCCCTCCATCCAGTTTAGCGTGTAATTCAGTACACAACTCCTGAATCAAGTATTCCTTTTCCTCTCTGCTGATATACATACTAATTCACTTTATTGATGTTCATACTGCGCTGACGGTCATAAAAGCATTCGTGCTGATAGTCCGTAGCTATTCTGAAAGGCTCTCCCTTTTCAAAGAAGCGGGATTTAGCGACAAATAATCTCATTGTATGCTCTTTCCTCTCTCTATCTGACTGATTGAGCGTCACCAAATGTGTAAGAGGCCTGGCAATACCCTTTGCTTCTGAAGAGTTATATTCGGTAAGTACATTCTTCTCGTCATTTAACCACTCACGATTTTCGATGGTGGACTGATAGGTTACTACCATCCAAACATTCTCATCAGATGCCAAATCCTTCAGATCGTTGGCCACTGCAATGCGTTTATGCCGCTCTCCGTTTTCGCCCCATTGCCTACCTGATGAATCTGTAAGAAGGTCAAGTGAATCTATAATAATGACATCTGGATTGATTCCGTAATGTTTGCGAAAATCAGCAATACTGTTTTTTATATCTACCGTAGATACATTGCAATTGAATTTCGGGTATGATTTCACATATAGCTTTCCGGCAATGGATTGAAGTTGTTCTTCAAATTTTGCAATATCTACATCACGAATGGTTCCAGTTTCATATCTAAAAGAATCGCATGAAACAAGGGCGGCAGAATAAGCGTTTACGGCCTCTTCTTTACTACCCTCTAACTGGAAATGTAGAACATTCAAGCCATCTACTTGACACGCATTCTTACCTATCCATCGGGCAATATGACTCTTTCCTACGCCCGTAGGGGCCATGAAGCAAGTCAGCTGGGTGCGAAGTTCCCTTCCACCATTCATTTCATCCAGCTCATCAATGTAGAATCGTGTAATTGGTGAACGCCTCGTATTGTCATTATGCTTTTGACGATTTTGCTTGAAACGCAAGCTAAAGGTATCGATCACATCCACAAACTCAGGCGATTTAAGGCTAAAGGATTGTGCCCATTCACAGTATTCCAGAAGCTTAGTAGATGCCTTTTCGTGCCCCTGCTTATTATAAAGTTCACCAACTTCTTTGTAGATTTTCTGGAATTTTACCTGCTTAATGTAACTTTCCAGTTGTTCTAAAAGTTGCTCATTGCTAATGATAGATGCACTTTCAAATATATCTTCCAATAGATTGACTACACCTTTATCATTGGCTACCATTTGTTTCAGAATACTATATGATGGAGCTTGCTTATACTCTTTATAATAGGAGTATATGCAGGTGTGAAGCTTGATAAAATCTTTATCAGGCAGGAAATTCTTATGTATATGCTCCATTACAATTGCAAGAATGTACTCATTCTGCATGCAAGTGAAATAGACATCCATCAAGAATTCTTCCGTCAAGACACTATTTTGTTGATTCGCCATATTCTACTCTGATCCTGTATAGTTCCGGGTATTTTTTGCCCGTTTCTAACTTGCATTGATTAATGAAGTTGCACTGCACACAAGCCTCAGATATAGGACTCCACCCTAATGTGGATGATTGACAAATTGCATATCCAATTTGAGAATTAAGCAACCTTAGTTTTGTAGCCTCTTCAGACTTCATAAAAATATATTTAGCCTGAGGATGCTCACTCCTATCGCTGATAAGATTAATAAGATAGTTACGGTCAAGGCTTCGCTCTCTTAACCATTTATCTTCATAATACCTTGTGGCATGTTTTGAGTCATTGAGCCGTTTGATTGATGCGGGGCCGAATGCTTGCTTAATTGTCCAGCTCTCTCTGTTCCTGTAGGCATAGGCCGTGCAAACGCAGAAATCAACCAGTCTTTCTTGCGTTACGGCCCCAAATTCGGATTCAAACAACTGAAGGAAGTTATCTAATGTGCGTATTGTTGCACCGCCCTGTGAAAATTTGAATGACGGATTCACCATTTTTCGCTCCACCTCTGTGAAAACAGCGATAATATTTTTAATCCATTTTCCGTTTTCCATCACGAGTTAAATACTTCTTCATAAATTGTCTGGCCAAATACAAACGGCTCTTGACTGTTTCAACATTGTGTGATTTTAAGGTTCCCCTTTCATATTCAATGTCAGCTATCTCTTTCAGTGAATACCCGGCTTCTTGAAGCATCAAGGCATCACGGTGAATAGGTTTCATTTTATCGAGAACCCAAAGGATGTCATCATTATAGAAGTCTCTGTAATTGGTAACATCCATCAAATTTGCCGATGGTTTATCGGGGGCTGAAAGAACTTCTTCATAACTTTCAATATCACGATCACAGTTTTTGGATTCCTTATCTCGATACCGCTTGCGCTCCAATTCTAACACACACCGTTTCGTCACGATATGTAGCCAAGTTCGGATTGGACGATTGGGATCATAAGTTTCTATGCCGCGATAAAAGTTGATAAGCACTTCATTGTAGTTCTCTTCAACATGGGACAAATCCCATGAATATTCCATGGTTAACTTATACACCATGTTGAAATAGGGAACTACATATTGCTGGAAGAGTTCATTGCGCTTCTTGATAACAGCTGGATCTAAATCTCGCTCTGATCTTTCGGCACTGTGTATTTTGTTCTCCATTGAACAGCAACTTCTTGGTTAAACATTAAAGTTGCCTTGTCAGTCAATTGATGAACTACACAGTACCTTTTCCAACGATTCTCCTGACGAATAAATTCATCACGAACCTCTTGATCAGATGGTTTAGGCTGCTTGTCAAGGAAGGCAAAAAATTCCTCTAACAACTCACCAAGTTTGTTCATAGCAAGCATGGTGATTCGCGCCTGGGCTTTTCTTTCGCGCCTTGCAAGACTACTGCTCATTACAAATGAAATTTATGAATATAGTACATAAAGATATGCGTAGCGTCAGCCTCATTATCATCGCATGGATCTGTCTTCCACCTTAGTTTGCAAAACTTGATCATATCGTTTTTAGTCGCATTTCCATTTCCGGTAGCCCAACTTTTTACAGTTTTAGGGTTGATAAAGGCCGGTTCTGGAAGATCAAGTGTATCGCAAACCTCCAATAGAATACCACGAAATTCTGACAACTTTCGTGCATCGATGAAATGATTGTTGACACTAACATCCTCAGCCACTATCTGTTTGATATTGTACTTCTGGATGAAATCAATTAATGTATTGCGAAAAGCAGCGTGCTGCTTATTGTTATTTCTTCGCATAGACTCTTCAAAATTCCAAGTCCCTCTTTCGTGGGTGGAAAAGTAACCGCAATGAGTCGCAATATCCAGCCCAAGAATTTCATCCCTTGTCGGCTTTGACGCTATCGGCATATTTTTTACTGTACTCATTAAATGAATGAAATTCCGTTTTGTTTGTTGACTACAAGTTTGTAAGGATAGTTCTCGGCGATATTACCGTGACTTACTACCATAGAGGTAATCTGGAAGGTATTCAGAGACTCAAAGATGTTCGCCAAACCGGTTTCATCCGTTGCGTCAAGAATTTCATCCAGAATGAGCAAGTCAAGACCTTTGCCTTCTGAACAACTTACATTTGTCAATTTGTGCATGGCAAGAATGTTTGCAAGATTCACCCTTGCCTTTTCCCCTTCAGAGAACTTATCGAATGAACCGCAATTCACTCCGTCACGAAGCAGGGAGATGGAAATCTTATCACGAACCTTGCCAGATTTCAATATCGTAAAGCCTGAGAATGCAATACGAATATCGGAACCGATGGCCTCCAGGAATTCATTGGTGATGTGACTAAGAGCTTCGATCTTGGAATTGGCAAGATGCGTCTTGAATTCAACGAAAGTAGCTTCCTGAATCTTGTATTTGGTCAGCTCTCTTTCGACAGACTCCTTCTTGCTTATTGCCATTTCCAATTCTTCCTGATACTTAATCTTGCTCTCTTTCAGTGTATCAATGATATTATTTTCGGATGCGCGATTCACATCAGCAATTGATTCTTCGTAAGACTGGATGGCTCCTTCGGCATTCTTGATGTTGGTCATACACCTTTCATTGGCATTTTCAGCACTGTCGGTCTCGTAATCAACTATCTTAAACGCCTCATCAAACATATTTGTTCTCACCGCATCAATAGAGCGTTCCACTTGCCCCATCCTTGCAAAAATATCAGAGCACGCTTCTTTAGCATTTGATAGACTTGATATACACTCATTCAATTCAACCTGGGACTGGGAAACCCTTCCAGACCAATCCGCCTTTTCGTCACGAAGCTTATTCTGCTTTGCACGAGCCTCCTTTCCAGAAACCATTGTCTTGTCAATTTCTTTCTGACAGGACTCAATGCGAATTTCATTTTCGTCATTCACACCTTCAAGGTCGGCAAGGGCATCACGCACTTGCTCAATGTCAATTTCATTGGCCAGAGTGAATTCGTGATGACATTTAGGACAGGTGATTACTCCAGCCAACTGCTTGCGATAAGCGGCCATCTGGTTTTCCATCGATGTCCTGTCCGCTTTATAGCTCGCTAATTTTGCCTCCAGTTCTGATACATTGGCAAGAAGTTTCTTGATCTGTTCGTTTACCTCAGGCAACTCCCTATCAAATGTCTTCTTGAATGTATCGTAATCTGCTTGAAGTTGTAGATGCTTTTCCTTTGTGATAGCAAGCTGTTTTTCGAGCTTCTTGGAATCAGCAACCCTCATATTGTAACTTTCCTCCAACTTTGTTAATGAGGCTTCCAACTCAGATAATTTTTGAGCGAAATCTGGAAGCGGGCGAAGCGAATTGGCTGCAAATAATTGCTTAATAGCTTCATACGCATCCTTCACTCCAAGTTTACCTTTCTCCAATTTGTCCAGTTTTGCGGCAACCTCATCAAGTGTATCGAGAGTGGAGTTGTTACTGCGAATTAGGTCTTCCTGTTCACGAATCTGCTCGCGCTTCTGTGCAATCAGTTCTTTCCATTCACGGATTCTGTCAGCCTTGCTTTTTGAGCGTTCAGCCGACTGATTTATAGCATCCTCGATCTGCTCTTCAATGGCTGATACCCTACCGGTTGCAATATTTACTGCACTCTTAGCTTCAGTCAGCTTTTCCTCAATAGGGGCCATATCAGCCTGGAGAGCTGCGATGGATTCATCCACCAAGTTTCCGTTGCTAAAACGATTGATAATTTCCTTTTTATCCTTGTCGGAACTGGAAAGGAATGACTGATATTTGTGCTTGCAAAGAATGTAATTAGCATAAATATCATCTTTGCTGAGTCCAAGTGTATCAAGGATATACTTGTTATAATCGGCAACAGATGATTGCGGGATTTCAACAGGACTGGCAATACCACCATCTGCGGTCTCAAAGTCCATCGAAGTGAGGCTGATAACCTGTGGATTCTTACGCGATAAAACCCTTCTGATTGTCAAGTTCTGACGGGTAAATTCATTGGTTAATTCAAGTTTAACAATGGCTTCATCCGCATTGTCATTGATGATTTCTTCAGTCTTGATATTACGGAGGGTAGCACCAGTCAAACCAACCGCAATGGCTTCAATAAGGGCAGACTTTCCAGAACCGTTGGACTTCTGGGAGTCATTATCCATATTGTTGCCGAATATCAGCGTGGCGTGACCTTTCAATGGCGAATAATCCAGTGTCTTAAAAGCACTGAAATTTTCTGCATGTATATGTTCTAATCTCCACATAATCAGTTAATTTTATCGAGGTACTGAAGCCCCATTGTATTATCGATTTCTTTTTCAGAGCAGAAGTTAGTGTACTCTTCCTTGATACCTGATTTGTCGAATTTTTGTTCAAGGCTACGGGCCTCAATCTCCACAATCTCGGTCTGTTCAGTAATGATTTCCACCTTTGTCGCACCGGCATCAATGAGTTTTTGTTTATCTACACTGGTGGCTTCATCGGAGAAGCAATTAACTTTGACCTTGGTTTTATATCGAGCATCCTTCTTAACCTCACCCAGCTCTTTCATAAGCTTGGAGTCAATTTCAGAAAATTCAACTGCGATATTCTTGTAGCGAATATTAACCTCGTTCTTGACAAATTCGTAACTGCCATCGTCATACAGCACCGTATAGCCCTTCTCTTCATCCTCTCCGAAATTATGCTGGCGGGAAGAGCCAATATATTCAATGGCAGTCCCAGCAATTCTTTTGCGGTCGTGATAATGTCCCACTAAAACCGCATCAAAATCCTTGAAAATGGATGTAGGCAATTCATCTTCGCTTGGCTGGGAAAGACCACCCCTAATACCTTGATGAATGTAAAGAATATTTGTACGCTGGGTGTCAAAATCATCGCTGGTTATAATGTCTTTCAGCCTTTGTGAGAAACTTCCATTCTCCGGGAAATAGCTCATTACATACAGAGAAAGGTTGTCTGTAAAGTCAATGATTGTGTAATCTCCAACTACATCTACATCTTTATAACCCTGGAAAATATGACTATATCCCAATAGGGCCTCTTGATCCACAAGGTCGTGGTTGCCTTCAGCTATTGTAAGATGAATATTAGCATTCTGCGCCTTTATGATGGCATCACGCACCGCCAAAAGAGTATCAAGCGTTTGGGCTGAACGACTCTGCCATAAGTCACCGCCGATAATAATATCAGCAATATCACGCTCCTGGCAGATTTTTATTGCTTCATCCCAATTTTTTTGGAATTCTGGTATGTTGTCCTTGCTGACATGAATGTCATTGAACAGCAAGGCACACGGGAATTTACTCTGACTCATTTCAACGAAGATTTTTAGGGGCACGAGAATTTAATCGCGTGCCCCATTGAAATACCATTTAACGCCTTCTTTGAGGACGAGCTGCACGCCTTGACGGTGCGGCAGGTTCGTTAGTATCATCGTTGCGAGTCGAGCGAGGTGATGCAGGTTCCCCATCATTCTCGTCTTCGTCTTCGGGTTCCTCAACCCTACGAGAACGCCTTGCGGGGGCCTCTTCTGTTTCCTTTTCAGATTCAGAATCAGACTCTCCATCGACCTTCTTACCACCTTTCACTTCGCCTGTCTCATAAAGGTCTTCGATGGCATTAAGAAGATCGAGGTTGGAATCACGCCTGGTGATAGTGATGTCGAGATTGTTGTCCTCGATGAACTCACGGATTGAAGCGCGAAGTTCAGCACCTTCGTCTGACTTGTCATCAAGCCCCTTCTCTTCCATCGCATCGTACATCGCCCACAATGAATTCAGGCCATTGCCATTTTCACTACCACCATTGTCCTGTGAACCAGTGAGTGAGAAGTGGGAAGTATCATCGGCAGGGAGAAGAGTCTTGATTTGTTCGATACAATCGGCTATTTCTTTGGATTCCATAACATTGATGTCAAGAGCCTCATCGTATTGTTTGAGGAATTCAATTGTAGCCTCCAGATGATAGCGGCTATATCTGTAGATTGTGTCTGGGAGCCTTGGTGCATCGAGAAGCATCTGAAGTTCTTCCTCGGTCAGCTCATCTTCACCGGATACGGTGTCGATATTGAACGCATAGTTGGTCTTCTTATTCTCGGTAGAGCGAGTGATTTCCAGAGGGAATGCGTTGATGGAAGAAATCGGGCAAAGAGCCTTAGGATCCTTCTTGCACAGTTTCTCCCACAGTTTAATCTTACGCTCTTCCAGCTCTTTATACTGAGAGAATGAAAGCTGAAGGATCTGGAGGCCGTCACCACGCTTGTCGATGTCAAAGACATACATACAACGCTTGGAGTCATATTTCAGACCACCATTGAAACTTGTGCCCTTAATCTTCTTGCAAAGGGCTTCGTCATCAGCGTACTGCTGGCATGCAAGAGATACATACAAGTCGATAAGATCGTTTTCAAGATTCTGGAAGCGATACTTGGCGTTGCATACATTGACGAACATCTGGGTTTCCTTTCCTTTCTTGTCTTTGCCCTTGATTTTGAGAATAAGTTCCTTAACTGGATACTCATATCCCTTACGAGGAAGAGTAACATTGCCCTCTGCATCCATAATAGGGGCAAGAGGAAGGATTCTGACTGCATAGGTTCCGTCCTGTGATAAACGGAGATACTTTGTTTGTTTCCGAGATTCTTCGGAACTTTTGCGTTTTGCGTCATCCAGGGTTTCCTGAGAGGCTGAGAAGATGTCAAACGCGGACATCTGTTTAATTTCTGTGCTCATGAGTTAAATGATGTTATTTGTGAGTGAGAATCTTCCACATCTCAGCATAAGCGTCAGCATAGACTTCTTTTGCTTCAGGGGCCATAAGAGAATCCCTTTTGGGAATTTCAATTCCCCATTCTGATGCGGCGTGATGAATGATTCTGTCTATAACATCATTCATCTCAATTGATTTTTCCGATTTAAGGTCAAAGTATTCAAACTTTTCCCCATTGATATAGGCAGTATGAATTGGTGCGTAAACCTCTTCAAAATACCTATATAAAGATTCTACTGGAGGGTGTCCGGGCAATTTATCAGATATTGTTCTAAGGACAGTTCCGAATAGATATTTCAATTGAGGTAGAGGGCGATTCTTATTTTCATCATAGATAAAGAAGGGGAAAATGCCTTCTTTTGGCAGATGTGCCACAGAATCCATTAGCTCTCTGGTGTCAGCGTTACCACCGTGGACTTCGATAACGCCCTGTTGTTTTAGCATTTCTTCATAAGCGTGATTATTTAATGTTCGATGCAAATATAAGAGATTTATTTGTGAAATATGCAAATAAAAATAAACTTTTTGTAAATAAAGTTCCTATGCAAATAGTAAATAACTGATAAACAAAGATATACGAAATACGAATAATTTATTTGCACATTTCACGATATATGTTTACATCGATTACTCTTTGATTTTTAGAGCCGCGCCATTGTAAATTAGGCTCTTTCGCCGACTCAATAAATGGGCCATCAACAAGCATATCGATATATTCAAGAATTTCTGGATAACAACCTTTGATGTTTTCAAACTCATACCCAGACCAAAGCCAAATCGTTTTTTTGGTACGCTCTTTAATGAGCTTACATAAAGCCACGATACTTTCATATTGCATTAATGGCTCACCGCCCAGAATTGATATGTTAAAATCATCTACATTCAGCATATCAAAGACCTCTTCTACTGTATATTTCGTACCAGCATTGATGTCCCATAGTTCCGGATTGTGACACCCCTTGCAATGTATCGGGCATCCAGATACATACAAGGAATTGCGTAATCCTACCCCATCAACTGAGGTAGAATACGCAATTCTTGCTACCATTAGTGTTTCGTTCATACTATCAACTAATCATGAATTACACGGTCTTTCAATTCCGCTTGTTTGGCTGAGTTCCAACGATCTGTCGTACCTACCAAATATCCAGTGATACGCTGAAGTGTATCAATATTATGACTACCGCACACAGGGCAGGTATCCAAATCTTTAGTCGCATCCTCATACCCGCAATCCAAGCAACGGTTACGATTGTGATTAATGGAGCCATAGCCAATGTTGTACTTGTCAATCAGATTGACAATATCCATAACAGCCTCTACATTTTGCGTAGCGTCACCATCAATCTCAACATAAAAGATATGGCCACCCCTTGTCATTTCGTGATATGGAGCTTCCACCTCAGCTTTATGAGAAACGCTACAATGGAAGTACACCGGCACATGATTAGAGTTGGTATAATAATCCCTATCTGTAATGCCCGGAAGCACACCGTACTTTTTACGATCTCTCTTGGTAAATTTCCCAGAAAGACCTTCAGCTGGCGTTGCAAGTACGGAATAATTCAAATCATACTGATTTGACAGGCCCGTGATTTTTTCACGCATGTGGCCGATGATTTCAAGACCAAGTTTTTGAGCCTCTTCACTTTCCCCATGGTGCTTGCCAACAAGAGCGACAAGACATTCAGCAAGACCTATGAATCCGACTCCAAGTGTACCATGCTTCAGCACTTCTCTCACCTCATCGTTAGGTTTCAATTTTTCTGAACCCATCCACATACCTGACATCAGTAGAGGGAATTGCTTGGCAAGGGCTGTACACTGGAACTGATAACGCTCGTACAACTGCTTTCCAGCAATTGAAATGGCGTAATCAAACTTCTGATAGAATTTCTTGATACGCTCGTCCTTGTCTTCAACTTCACGAACTGCAAGAGCAAGACCTGGAAGATTGATTGTTGTAAATGAAAGATTTCCACGAGCGATGGAGGTTTTCTTGCCGTGCCTGTCTTCAAATACACGGGTACGACATCCCATTGTAGCAACCTCATGTTCATATCTCAACGGATCATCGGCTTTCCAGTCTGGATCCTGATTGAAGGTGGCATCCTCGTTAATGAAATTAGGGAAGAAACGCTTGGCTGTAACCTTGCAAGCAAGACAATACAGGTCGTAGTTTGGATCTCCTGGGAAGAAATTCACGCCACGCTTTTTCTTCCAAATCTGGATTGGGAAAATTGCAGTTGCGTGATTACCCACACCTTCATAGGTAGAATTGAGAATTTCACGCATAATGCAGCGACCTTCTGATGAGGTATCGGTTCCGTAGTTGATGGAACTGAAAACCACCTGGTTGCCACCCCTTGAATGGATAGTATTCATATTGTGAATGAAAGCCTCCATTGATTGATGTACACGCTCAACAGTTTGGTTGATTGCATGCTGTTTGTATCTGGCCTCTCCCTTTAAGCCATCAAGAGTGGCGGCAAGATAATCCTGTATAGGAGCATCATAAAGGGAACTCAAATCCTCATTAGTAACAATTTCCAGTTGCTTGAGTTCTTCAATATAGGTCTTCCTTACAAAAGGTGCAAGGTAAAAGTCAAAAGCTGGAATGGCTTGACCACCGTGCATCTCATTCTGAACGGTTTCCATTGAAATACAAGAAAGAATGCTTGCCGTTTCAATTCGCTGGGCCGGTCTTGACTCTCCGTGTCCAGCGCGGAAACCAGTTTCCAGAATATGCCCCATTGGATGCTGAATGCAAGTAAGCGATTTGGTAGGGTAATAATCTTTGTCATGGATGTGAATGATATTGTTATCGACAAGTTCCTTCACATCGTCTGAAAGAAGAAAATCATCTGTGTACTCCTTGGTACGCTCACTGGAAACTTTCATCATCATTCCAGCTGGGGTGTCGGCGTTCATATTCGCATTCTCGCGGGTGATGTCATTTTTCTTGGCGGCAATGATGTCGGAGATAACTTCATCGCTATCTGAACGCCTCGCACGGTCTCTCTTGTGACGATAAAGAATGTAGGCTCTTGCGACATTAGGAAGGTTATAACGCATCAAGGCATTTTCCACCATAATTTGAATCTCGTTCACAGTGACCTGCTCGGATCCTGTCTCTGCGATTTCATTGGCTATTCTTTGCCCAACTCGGTTATCGTCATACTCACCAACCGCATCGCAAGCATAAGAAATGGCCTTTTCAATAAGCGAACCGTCAAATTTAACGATACGGCCATCACGCTTTTTTACTTGATTAATCATTGCTAATAATTGATGTCTTCAAATAATTCTGGAAGTTGCTCCTTCAAGTAATTAGCGAAAGGAATCATCAATTGCCTCATCTGAGGGTGTGCCTTGGTTGCACAACGAAGTCTAAAAATGGTTCTCCACTCTCTAATATTTGCGGTCATAATTATGTCCGTTTTGAGCGAGTTAGGAAGCACTGCACGAGCCTGTTGAGGTGTCCAGCCAAGTTTCAGCAGATCAAGATAACTCTTCTCTGCTATAAGCATAGCATCATCCCAGATTTTCTGTGTTTCTGGAGTGGAATGGTTATACCATTCAGGCACAATGAATGTAAGTTGCCCATCGTGACCATAATTACAGTAGCGTGTGCTTTCCTGCGAGTATGATGCGATACGATGACGCACCAACTCGTGCGATACACCTCGATCACAAATAAATCTCACAGTAATCTTTTCGTGTTCAAGCACAGACTCAGTGCCATGCTGAATCAACATTTTGATGAATTTCCCGGCACTTTCCGGAGTAATTTTCCCCTCTGATTTATAACAGTTACGCCCGGCCAATTCAAGATTGGTAAGGATAGCCTGTCTATCAATAGGAGAAATCAGCTCAAAAGATGGCTCAATCTTTCTCATAATGTAGTTGTTAAATGATGAATAGCGTTGAAGTTATACAGCCCGCCGAGAGAGCGAACATCAATTGATATTACCTGGAAGATGGTAATTAGGTTTGTGTTGGGAAGATGGTGTATTTCAACTATAGGGAGGCAAAGAAATGGGATAATTTTGAATTTTCAAAACCAAAATTGAAAATAGTTAATAATTTTTTAGACTTGCAGCTTTCCTTCTTCGGTACTTGATATAGTCTAATTCTTTATTAATGTTGGTTTTAGTTCTGTATTTTGGGTATAATCCCACTTGACGATATTCCATTAATGCCTGACGAAACTCATCTGTCCTGAAAAATGGATCGAGGGAGGCATAGCTAATGGTCTCAATGAGGTCTGCCGTTGGAGCAAGAACCCCGCTGGCCTCCAGTAAAATCCTGTATTCAAGCGGGGTTTGATGTTCTAAAAGAAAACCTATGCGAGTCTCGTTGAAATTACGCTTTGTCCTCTTTTTCCCCTTCCTTTTCTTTCGGGGCCTTGGCAGATTCTGCATAATTGGATTTCTTTTTTTCTTTAAGCTTTTTTTCTTTTGACTCAACAACCTTGGATTGTTCAGTCTCAATCTGTTGCATTCTTACAACATGATGATGTACTTTGTGGAGTTTCATTGTAATTATGTCATATAAGTTAATGAAAACGGAATAGTGCGGTCGCATTCGCCGCCACAATTCACAACTGTACATTGCTTGCTTCCACCGGCAATTTTAGCAGACCATGCGCCAAAAACACCACGCGGATCAAAGCAAAAAGATACAGTATAACGAGGCGCATCAATGCCATTTGGAAGAGTGAACACCGTACCGCTATGAACTGTTGCTACTTGGCCCTGAATACATACGACTTTACCAATCTGGCGCACATACAATCCAACAGTTCCAGATATGTATTTCCACCCAGTATCAGCTATAATAGGCTCATAACTATCTGAAGCAGCAGCTGCGCCAATGTTCTTGCGGATTGCAGCCTTTTTTGCCTCTGTAGTTGCCATATCAGCAAGCAAATTATTGAGTGTAGGGCAAAGTGATGTAACATCATTGTTGCTCATTGCACCAATCTGAGTGCGAAGAACAGCAGCAGTATTAGCTCCTGTAATAAACTGGGAGAGGCCACCTGTAATTTTACCATAGCGTGCATCAGCCTGAGTGCGTGTGTAAACAACAGAGAGGTTAGCCTTCAACGCCATCGCCTCATTATTATTAGACACCAGAACATACTTGCTGGAGAGTAACTGACCGTTTTCTTTGATAGCGGGGCCAATATTAACGAAGTTCGTGCCGGTAATTTCAACATTGGCCAGAACATTATTAATACTGAATAATTTGCTGTCGCTGGAAATGAACCCAATAGAGGCTACGCTTTCGTCATTGACATCACGGAAGGAAATAGCCTTCAGCATAGAAGGACTCGTCTTCGCATAGGCACTTTTGATGATAAAGCCGTTTACATCTGCCGAAGCCAATGTCATTACACCAGCTATATCTACCTTAGAAGTTGAACCAATAATAGAAATAATGGCCGCACCCTTACCATTACCAATATAGGTATCACGATAATTGATTGTACTGCCATTATATCCCACCATATTGATGTTCAATGCCCCTCTATCTCCAGAAGTTCCATTATTATAGATTGCGCTCTCGGCAGTTATTATATTGCCACCAATCAGGCCCGCTGTTGAAGCGATACTCTTGGCAGTTGAGATACCGTCATTCCCAATTGTACACAAAAGCGTACTTCCAGAATACAACTTGTATCCCCCGGCATTGTCAATAACGAATTTATAGATCACACCTGTTCCAACACGACTTTGGATGGTCATCTTTTCTCCATCCCAAGACATTTGGCAAACACTTTCTCCGGAAGTAAGCTTGAATGTGTTGTTCAAAGAAAGAATACCGGCAATATTGACCGCATTCTGAAATTGAACCGTTCCCTTTACAAGTTGGTTTCCCGATGCAGGATCCAATATCAATGCGTACTTCCCAAAGAGTGCATCTTTCATTTGCAATGCTCCAGCAGCAGTGAACTTTATATATGTAGGAACAGCCCCAGTAATCGGATCAAGCGATGTGGGTACTGACGAGCCAAGCGTACAGCCATAAACAGTGCGTCCTACCTTATCTGTACCGCTGGCATAAGCAACATTTTCCAATGAGTTAGATTCATATAGATAACGAGGCCAAGACGATACACCCGATGCTCCTTGAAAATAGCGGATCTCCTTATTGAGATAAACATAACCACTGGAGATGTTTTGGCCGCTTACCCTACATCCACTTATTACAAAGTTGTCGCACTCAGTGAAAATGGCATTAAATGCAAGAGCCAACTCTTGCAAATTCATCACATCGTCAACATAGGTGAAACGACCTCCAGTTTGTGCGCTAAAGTGTTTCATTATTGAATACTATTGAATATGTTTTACCTGATAATTTATACTTATCAACTTGATACGACACCATCGCCAAATAATCTGCCTTGGAAATTTTGGCCGTATTTATCTCAGGAGAAGAAACAATGAAGCTCTTGTTGTCAGCAGCCTCATTTTCACCTGGGTAATACAAGATCATATTTTCTTCCCCGCTGGCAGATTCTCCCTCAAAACGCGTTACCTGATGTTCGACACCAACGGCCTGAGTGTTTTCCCAATGCAATTCGGCCCCTAAACGAGAAGTGGTTTTAATTGCAATTCTGTCAGATGGATTAGCAAAATATCTGGAAAACTTATAATTCAGAAACCACTCAAATTTTATGATTTGGGAGGTCATCGCAGCTTCGATTCTGGTTTCTTTAGCCCACAACGCGAAAGTGTCATTGATTGTCTGTAGGGGCGATAAGATGGATTGCAAGAAAAGAATCAATTTGCGCCCCCCAATATAGTGTGGCACAAGTTGATTGATTGTTTTATCAAAGTTAATGGAATATCTCATTATTGCTCTACTACAAATATCATTGCAGACCTCCATTTTTCAAGTCCTGCCTCATTTCCAGTGCCAGAACTTTCTTTCAAATATCCACTGTTAGGAACAAAGGAACGGGTAACACGCTGTTCGTAGCTGGTTACATTTCCCCCATCATCAAAAGCAGTAGGGATCAAGTTGTCATCATCGTCATACTGAGCCACGAAAATACCCTGGGAGTCTGATTCAGGGTTGATGTACACATCCAAGACATGCTCTGCGCTTTGAATCGCATCTATGATTTTTTGGGCATATATGACACCATTAAAATCCGCATTTTCAATGAAGGTATGCAAAGCAGTTTCAATATTGGTGTATAGCTCATCTTCCGTGATTGCTCCGTCATGATAAACGGTGACGCGGGGTATAAGAATATCTCCCTTACGACTTACTGCCTCCAAATGAGTACCAGCAAAGGCAATTTGCCTAAGATAGCCTCGCACAGCAATAAGCTCATCATTTGAAAGTCGTTCATACTTACCGGGTTCTCCGGTAGCCAACTTGAAAATCAGTTTCTTGTCATAGAACCCAGTTTCCTGTACTTCAGCATAACTTACTTTGGTGACAACCCTCTTGCTTTCATCGACAATTGGATATGAGAAAGAAGTGCCATCTTCACTCATCTGAAGAGTATCTCCAGACTGATACTTTAACAAAGCTTTAGCATAATATGTGGGTGTTCCGTTAATACGGCCCTGGATGTCCTTCGCAATATCGGTCTGAAAGACATCTAACAAATTTTCAAATGTCCATATTGATGCAGACACAATCCAGGTAAAAGCATCCATAATGGACATCTTGGAGTCATTCTTAACTTCAGATAACTCCAAACGCTCATCACGACATAGTTTGGCGGCGTGATATATTTCTGATAATGTTCTTGCCATATTTATACTGTATAAATCTTACCATTTATGTTAAACACCCAAGCACCGCTGGCATTCCAAGCTGCTTCTCCCAAAATAGTTTGAATCGCCCCCATTCCAACTACACTTGGTTCCTGTGTTAAATATACATGGCAATTCCTTCTGGAGCCATAATGCTCAACAATGTGCTGAAGATATGCGTCAACCGTTTCTATATCGATATGTGCGCCCCTCAAATCAAGTTCCTGAAGACTCATATCGTATATTGGGGATAAATCCTTCAAATACATACCCCCCAAATCCAACTTCGCTGTGCCTTCGAACAAGAATAGGCCTTCCAAGGAGTAATCGTTTGCCTTACAAGAAAACTCATCTACAATAACTGGATATAATGTATAGATTTGGCCATTCAATAAAGTAGCATCCCACGAGAGTAGAGAGAATTGACCATAAATCTTCATCACTCTCTTATCAACAATACTGTCAAAAGAGTGTTCAATAGTCTGTACTGTATGTGATAATTCTATAGCCTGAATATCAGAATTATCTCCCCAGTCAACATACATTGTTCCCTCACCAGCCACCACTAAAGTAGTGCTATCATATTTAACCGGTATATCAATCTGGAAGACTTGTTCGGCATCCATTTTCTTCTGATATACATGGCGTTCACTGTTGATAGGCTTATAGCCTTGTGTTTGGATTTCATTGACAATACTTTGGTTGATTACATATTCCTCGTGATATGTGATTTCCATACCGGCATGAAGGTCGGTATCCATAGAGAGCCAATCGTTAGAAATCAACAGGTCATATATGCCTTCAATGGAGCCACATATATCAATGGCCACATCGAAAATATTCTGGTGTCGTTTTACAATATAAGTTGCCATTAGTTCATCGCATCTACGGTTGCAGTATCAAGCCTTAGTTGTATGCCATTGGTATCGAAATCAAATCCGGCTGAAATGACTGGAGTACCATCTTCGCCAAATTCGCGGGCCAGTACAGAAGCCAAGTCCGTGCCCAATATGTTGCTCTTTGTCCAACGAATTAGGCCCACCCCATTAACAGGGTAGCGATAATTATTGGTTGGAACACAAGCAAGCATCAAATTAGCATTCTGTCGATTTGCTTCAATAACATTAAAATCACTTTCAGCTCCGGAATACAAAACAACATCCCCCTTGTCAAAAATAAGATGAAACGAATTTTCTGAAATTTTTCGCAACTGGGAGGCAAAGGCATTGACCGTAAATTCTTTTCCAAAAGGAACAACCTTGGCCAAAAACCAATCCGAGCCATTAGTAGGATTCTGAAGATATTCCGAAGTGGTTTCGGAGTATATCCTCTTGACGCGAAGATAGAATTCCTTGTATTTCCCAGTATAAGGAATGACGCAAGAAATTCCATCCCGGCGAATGACATCTACGGGTAATGTCGCTGGAACCTCGACTTCTCCATATATATACCTGGAAAGGCCATCGGGGTTCGATACCCATGAGAACGGATAAAGTGTAACCTTATTTTGAGAGGTTAAAGTAATATCTCCGGTCTGAATATGTATTTCAATATCTCTGCGCATTATGTTAATGTTTTCCAATTAGTGCCACTATTATTAGAATACATAATTCCAGCACCTGTTATTTTGAATTTGAATCCAGAAAATGATATTTCAAATCCATTGTCAGTAAATATCAAGTATCCATAAGAGTTTTTATGTAATACTCCATTCTTAAAAATGGCTGTTCCCATAAATTTATTTTCACCATCACTCACTGCTCTCTTGTATGAAAAATTGGTCATGTTCATTGTGAAATAGTCATCGAACACCCAATCTGCATCTTCAGCTGGATAGGAAGCTCCGTTCACTGGCCTAATTAAGCTTAAATCATTGCCAGAAAGCATGTGATCCATATCATGAGGATTCACAAATAAGCGTAATCTTTCTGCTATAACTTCTATTGAAAATATTCCACCTTCTGAGACCGTTATTTCATTATTAGGTAATGATAAATTGAATGTAGTGCTTGGTTGGGAGCCTCCGCCCTTCAACTGAGATGATCCCTCAAAAATATTTGTGTCGGAACCCAGTGTAGCAAAATACTTCCCATTACGCAATAGCCGTATTTGTAACTTATTTATCTCCCAATCGACAGAATATAAATTAGATGTATTATATTCTCCAAGGCCATCTTCAATTGGCAAAATAAAGGGGTACACCCAATCCAATAATACACTTTGTGAAAATGTAATTACAGACCGAGCACCAAAATATCCAAGCGGCAAAGTAAGAAAAACTGCATTATCCCAATAATATTCCCATTCCTCGTCCTGATAACGCTCTGGAATTACCTCTATCGCTGATTCTAAGCTTTTATTAAAACTTTTGCCATTAACAGTAGTGGGAATATTATAAGCACGATCTTCAGCTACACTTGACAATTCTTCACCTTCGCAATTGGAGATAATCAAATCAAGATTATTGTCTGAATATGCCTCAATTCCATTGTCTAAGAATGACACAAAACGGCGATGTGTTTCGTCTCCATTAACAATTTCAGCACTTTTAGCATGAAATTTATAAGCATAACAGTTACCATCTTGCAAGACTCTAAAATCAGCGGAAGCCCTATCTTCAAACGAGGAACCGGCCCAAAATCTCACAGAATCCTCTAAAGCTCCTTCAGCAGACATTCCTGCTTTAATAACGCCCTCAGAATTTCTGGCCATAATTGTTTTGGAAAGTAATACTCCGATATTAGAGACATTATCATCTACTATCAAAATATTTCCAATATTAACAGAGCAACTATCGCCATTTACTGTCCACGCAATTCTCCCGCCCGCAAGTTTTCCACTACCATCTGCATTTAGTCCCCACTTATATCCGTAAATTCCTGTGCCAGTAAGAACCATCGAATTAGCTGTTGTGGTAAATCCATCCTGGACGGTAGCATTACCTGTCCATATAGCCGTATTACTAAAACTCCATCCGGCTATCTGATTGCCACCCGTTCCCATCTTAAATACCGTTGCGCCATCGACAACGCCCGCCAACTCCACAACTCCAGATCCAGCCTTGATATATGCTCCAGTACCGGCATTTATATGGGCTGAGAGACCGGAACTGGCTACTTCACTAATATCATCTGCACTGAAATACACTCCAGCATTATTAGTTTGGTTAGTTAATGTTACATAATTACTAACCAAAGAATTAACATCAAAAGTCCATCCAGCTATCTTATTAACATCACCCAGCTTAAATACCAGTTTGGTTTCCCCATATACTGCTGGAAGATAACCCTCTATACCATAGGCATTTGCGGAAGTATAGAACATACTAATACCTCCAGATGTTTGAACTATATTGCGATGTGAATATGTATTATCAGCAAGATTAGCGTTAGTTATTTCAGCTGGGCCTAATCCTATGTAATTAGTTAATGAATCAAGTAAAATATGGTTCTTCCAAATTGCCCTGGAAGCGATATTCCATCCAGCTATTGAACCACCTTCAGCTGTAATAGAACCTTTGAATGATGCAGAACCATCGGCGTGGAATAACACATTCCCCTTTGCGAATGTAGCCTCTCCCGTTTTGTATAATCCGTAAATTACTTCATCGTCAGAGTTCAAAGAAATAATTGAACCCTCAGACAAAATACGCAATTTCCCATCTGAGGTGCTGATTCCTCCGTTCTGAATATTCCAGCCGCCTATAGAGCCTCCGATTTCATTCAAGTGGAATATTTCCTTCCCAGCTTGATAACCATAAATACCGGCCCCGTTTGCATCCGGCCCAACATAAACTCCAGTAAGGCTATTATCCGCTTCTTTCTTGCCAGCAAAAAATTTAGGTGTAATTATGTACTCACTTCCGATTTGAGTCTTGCGAGTTTCCCAGTCCTGAATCCATGCAAGCATCGTACTTTCCCTCTCAACGCTGAACACAAATGTGGGTGTCATAATCAGGCTGTCATAAGTAACCTGAATTTGAATAGAACCGTTAAGTATCGTTGAAGGTAAGTATGTGATAAAAAGCCTTTGTGTAAAGAAATTGACTGTTTGGAAAGCGCAAACAATTTCAGAATCGCTTTTTGCAATAACAGATATATTGCTGGGAGTGATCGGCAGCTTGACATTGCCACGGATTACATTGATGTCCGTAAAGGCCGTATTGAGTATTGGATTACTGCCATCGTAATCTGCATGTATGACGCATGAGCTTGGACTCAGAAGCACTGAGCAAGCGTCATTAACTGATGTCAGGGTGATACCACCTTCAGCAAGAATAGCCATACGATAACTTTTTATGAAGAATAGATGATTAGACTACTCTTTGTTTGGCGTTGCAAGTGTTAAATCGGTGTCAGCTGTAATCGTTCCATCCACAAAAGCATGGGCAATGCTTTTGGCGTATGCACGAAATTCCTGCATTTTATGGAATTCAG
Organism: Bacteroidales bacterium; assembly: GCA_029010575.1. Classification (GTDB taxonomy): domain Bacteria; phylum Bacteroidota; class Bacteroidia; order Bacteroidales; family UBA932; genus Coprenecus. Next base: position 47,600 of record JAQXKS010000061.1, read on the forward strand.
CCAACACTTCTGGATCCTCAGGCTCCAGAAGATAGTTATTGATGATTGCTTGCATCTCATTGGCATCGTACTCATTGTTAATCAATGCGCTGACTGCGGATCTGTAATCGTTACATCCAGCTGGAAGTGATGCAGAGGCCCAACGGTATTTGTTGTTCTCATCACCATTGACCATTTCCAGATGATAATTCAAAGTGTACACAGGCATTCCAAGATGCCTCAATACTACAACTGCTTTAGGAATTTCATTTCCCTGATTCCAAGTTTTCATTATCTCAATACTCTGTATTTTAGTTTATACTTATTCTTCAGTTTAATGCACTGGAAGTGGCCAGATACATAGCAATACTTCCAAAACCATTTCTTGTTTAACAATTCTGATGAGCGTATGGCGTAACTGTTATCGTGAACCATACCTCCCAGATAAGAATTTAAGCTGCACACATCGTGTTCCAATAGTTTGGATTGCATCTTGGTGGGTTCGTGTCCGCTACAAGCCAAATCAAAACAGAATTCGTCAAACTGTTTGAGCTTATATTTCATTGAGGCTACACTGCGATTTGATATGTATAACCTATTAGGTTTCAATACACTACCAACAAAAGCAACTCCCTTTTTAACATCCTGGATGTAAACTTTATCTGCATGTAATGTCAAATGCAAGTGTTCCTTCAACCAAAGAATAGCCTCTTTACGAATCTGTTTGATTATTTCCTTGCCATCAAATTCATCAGTAGTTGGAACAACTATGCTAAAATCATCGACAAATCTGATATATTCGCCTCCGTATTCCTTCAGTTTATGCAATATCCATTCGTCAAAGAAAGACATATAATAGTTCGCAAATAACTGACTCGTCAAATTACCAATTGGCATTCCGATAGTGTCCGGAGCATTAAAAAGACTTTTTCTGGGATCCAGATCATCCCAGAGTCTTTCATTACCACGCTTGACGCAATATTTTTGTGGGCAGTGCATAATGATTTTCGTGCACACATAATGAAGGTCTTCTTTATCTTCACCAATATATTTTGAATCAATGAGGTCTGAAATCATTGACTGCAAAATATTCTTATCAATGCTCATAAAGAACGCCTTCAAATCAAACTTCCCAATATATGCCTGGCGTGTATAGTTTTGAGAAACTTTCTTGATTTTGTCCTGTAATGTTTGTACGGCATGTAGCGTACCATAGCCAACACGACAGTTAAATGAGACATCGCCCTGAGAATGGAACCGTTCTTCGAATAAAGGGTTTAGCCTCAAACATGCCCAATGTTGGACAATACGATCACGAAAATTCGCGGCGAATACCTCCCGGAGTTTAGGGCGCGTAACTACAAAACATATACTCTTGCTTGGCTCATAGGTGTGAGACTTAACTTCTGCGGCAAGAGTGATGAGGTCATCCTCATATATTGCACGATAAAAAGTACATTGCCCGCTGGATTTCTTCTTTTTACAGCAATCCTCAAAGGCATCTATCCAACATTGTATTTCCTTATCACTAAGTGCCGCGACTGCCCTCACATAGTTGTTGTTGTACTTGTTGTTGTTGTTCAAGTTACCATTGCTGAAGTTCATGTTCCACGCGTTGTTGGAGTTGTACTCCGAGGAGGCCGCTAATGCGTGCACTATCTTATTCTTAACTAACGCCGAAACGCCAGTGGCACGCCCATTTAATAATAAAGGAAAAGCAATACTCATAATCGTGATCAATCGCATTGCTGCCGCACAATCTCCCCTCTGCCTTCGGCAACCAGATTTTTTGTTTTGCGTTCCCAACCTCCCAATTGTCGGCTAATACTTTCAATTTGGGTGAGATACGCACTTTTCTGTTTAAGACTCAGGATTCGAATATTCCCTGTCGAAGAATATTCGACAAACGCGTCCATAATAGATTTTACATCCTCCATAAATAAAATTACAGATTCGATAATTTCTAACCGAGTCTTAGCATCCGAAGTTTTCAGGGCCAACCGAACACCACACTGGGCTTCATTGACATCCCTGATCAGTTTCCTCCCCAACTCATCGAGTGAGCGGGAATTCTTTGGGAGCCTATCGCACATCGGGATTATCCATAGTTGGAATTGTTCCAGTTCCCGACCTACTGAACTTTGTGTTGCCTTCATGCGAACAATGTACTATATCGTGTGTATAATATTTTTCTATATTGCACCGCCGCGTCAAAGCGGCGGTGCGTAATAACAAAGAGCTACCACCCAACAGCTAAAATGCCGCGACTGCCCTCACATAGCTGATGACGCACTTGCCGTAGTTGACCAAGGTACCATTGCTGAAGTACATGTCCCACGCGTTGTTGGAGTTGTACTCCGAGGAGGCCCAATACCACGAACCCCAATCACTCAATAATCCAGCAGCTTTGGCTTTAGCAAAAATGGCATGTGGTGTACCAACAGTATAACCCTTGCTATGATACCAATACATTCTGGCCAACTCTCCAGCACTCGGTAAATACCACTTATGAGCTTTGAATTTATCAGACAGAATTTCCCCTTGTCGCGTTACTGTAGGCTGATATGCGTAACAATACGAAGCTGCGGGGTAATAATACTGACGATACTTTGCGACATTATCATTAGCTGCAATTACAGCTGCAATCAAAGTATCAAGATTTTCTTTCTCAGTTTGAGTGGAATTAGCTCCAGGAATAGGCAGATTGATACCGCTATCATTCAAAATATGGTTGCGGTGATTAATAATCTTCAGTGTTTTGGCCATACCACTTGGAATCTTATCGCCTACGGCATAAGGCCCAAGTTCCTCTGTCAAAGTTACCAGTCGAATATCTCCAGCCGCAACAGTATCTGCAAATATCTTGAAGCCCTGGGAGTCACCAGTATTTGTTTCATCACGGTAGTTTTCATCGGTCACATAACTTGTGGCCATACCACCTGATGTGATATTGGTAATTGTAACCAAATCATAAACACTATATGAAGGATCATCGCTAAGGGTAATGCCAGCCAATCCATTAGTAGCATCATTGTATAAACCCCATGCTGTTGGAGCTACCGCATCCTTCAAAGCCACCATCCTACGATCAGTTGGATCATCGGGATTAATATAGAAACAGATTCCAATCACCGTTTTGTCTAAATCCAAATCATCAGAGTATGAGCCATCAGCATATACATAATCGCCAACTTCTGCGGGGCGATCATAAATACCGACTGATTTAGATGCACTAATTGTTGAATACGAGCCATTTTCCAAACATTCAACTTGTGCTTCAACTGTAATGAAGTCGCGCTCACTGGAAAGGGACTGTACATGCAAGATACCCGATGCTGAATTCATTGAAATTACTCCATCCAACGAAGGTTCTGTCGCATGCCAAGTAATTTTAGTGAAATTATTAGCATATTTAGACGATGGAGACAATGTATAAGGATAGTCCTTGTTAGCCTCATGCGTATAGGTATTACCTGCTACATTAACGCCAGTCAAGAATGTTTTGTTGTAGTGCATCAAAAGCCCAGCATATTCTGGAGAATTTGCATCATCAACATTGCCCCACTTTTGCAATATCTTGATCTTCATTGCAAAAGTAATGGTTGATTGCACACCCGTTTCAGCCATTGTTATTTCTCCGGCCAAATTACAATTAGGAATCGTTGTTAGCCAATTAAGCATATTTGTAGATGCAGCTGGCCAATTCAAATTCTCTATTTTGATTGTAGAAATTGGAGCATTGGCATTATAGGCCCCAAATACCATTGAATAAGTATTAAAAGAACCAATGTTTCGACCAATTTTGATAGATGATAAATATTCATATCCGTCCAAAGTTAATGAACTCAGATTTGGAACATTATCAATACTCAACAATGTCAATTTGGCGGGCAACTGGACAGTTGTCAGATTCTCAGACTCAGGCAGTGTAACTTCTACGAAGCTTGTACCAGAAAGTTTAATTGTATTGGCTCTAATCAACTTACTTCCATCAAACGAACCGCGAATACCAACGCATCCATTCAAATTGATTGAATTCAATCCTGTTGCGTTATCAATTACAAACTGCTGAGGGCGGAATGCTGGTACTTGTTCACCTGTTTCCTGGTCTGTATAGAATATGGAAGGATTAGCTATAAAAGAAGTCAAACGCTTACCCTGAAGGGTGAAGGTTGAATCTGCCTTACAACTAATATTTCCCACATTGCCGAAACTACGATAATAGTTGGATGCAAAAATTGCCACGCCGGTATCACCATTTACATTACCCAAATTGAAATGATATGTTTCACCAGGAGCAAGTCTCACATGAGGATCAATAGTATTGCCTCCGATATTGGCAGTAGGATAGATATACTGATGAGGTGTGATGTCAATGGCATAAGCAGCCGTTGTGCCATCCGGATTCGGATACCCTTGGAAACCAAATGAAGCAGCGGTATCATCAAGACCAACCGAACCAGTAGTTGCATATTCAAAATCACCCCAGCGTGCATACGATGCGGCATATACAAGCCTACGCTTCATATATTGTTTTTCGGATTCTAACTGATCGCCAAGAGACTGAGTAAGAGGAGGCACAGCACGGCCACCCGTTGAAACAAAACCAAGAGATGCTGGGTATTCGTAACGGATACGGGCCTGTTCATTCCAAGCAATAGCTGGGAAGTATCTTTGGACATTGAAGAAATACTTATGGAGGAATCCCCAAGGAGTAGTTTTCTGCGTCTGGGTGAGATCTCCCAGGTCATCGTTAGCACTTACCAAACTACACATTGCAGTAAATATGGAGTGCATCATGTCCTGAAGTTCGCGGGTGTTCTCATACATTAATTCACAAAGATTGAACAAGGTATTTGCCCCACCTTCATAAAGTGAAATGTTGCTACCTTCCGCATACGGGTGCATACGGTCAATGTAATACGGCTTAGTATTGCGACCTGTATTATCAGTAGGCAAGATAGTATCAAGGTCATCCTGATGCAGCTCAAATAGTTTAGTGGCCGGATCGATGACATAATAGGTATTTTTCGAGCAGTTGTCCGTTCCAGCGAGGAAGAAGTTTACATACGCATAATGGAATTGGAGGGAGCGTACATTAAAATGACTTCCGATATTTTGTTTGGCATGTACCACCAAGGCATCAATAAAGGCTTGATTCAAAGTTGCATAGTTACTTTGGTTATCGGCGGTAATTGCTCCAGAAGTAATCGGATCAGTCTGAAGATTACGAACTTCATAAGCTCCAGACTCAGGTGTGCCTTTCCACATACCAGCATGAACCCAAGTTTCCGTCACCATATCATAACGGAACAAGCAATACTTATAAGTACCTTGGGTGAGCCAGTAAGCCATTGTTTGATCAAGGGCCGTATCAACCATAAAGTTTTCATAAGTATTGTTATAATAAGTTATTCGAGGGTTATGCCAATAAAGGAAATTCCAAGCTGCTGAAATCAAAGCTACTGTGGAATCTATTGGAACCTTAACCCCATCAACCTTGTGCGTCATGGATTTGTCAAGGTCAATATTAACCGACTCTGCATCAGGATAGCCCCAACCATCTACCTCTCCATCTGAAACATGCGCCTTAACATTGTGATCCCAAGGAACACGCATATCTGTAAGCGGGTAGTTATTCTCAGCACCCTCAATCATACAAAAATCAGTATGTGCTGAATTCTTTTTGTCGAATCCCCAAGTAACATCATCCATCTTGCCAGGGCCAAATGTACATGCCCCACGATATACCGGTTCATCGGTTTCTTTCTCCTGTACAAAGAAGAAGAATGGCTCCGTATATTTAGCGACTCTCGCCTTGTTAGCAGAAGTCTGAAGGGAATTACGACCAACTACAGCGGTATGGAGATCGTTATAAGAACTTACACCTCCGCAAAGATGACTGTGCATCGATGAAGCATAATTAATCTTGTTGACCATCTTCTGACCAAGGGGAACGCTCGCCGCAACTTGATAACCATTACCACGATACATTCCATTGCCATCAATCCAACCATCTACAACATTGATAGATTCCCCATCTTCATTGATGCTGTATGTACCGCTTATGTTGCCGCCCGTAAGAGTAACTGTTCCATCTCCATTATTTACAACGGTGATAGAGTTGTGAATCTTTGATAACAAAACAGGTATCTTAAACTCAACATCCTTAATTTTGGTCTGAAGGTTGGAATAAAAGTATGTGTTTGCCGTAGAGCCTTGACGAGATACCACCAGACAAGATACGCTGTTGTCTTCCAGATAAGCAAGATAGGAATCCTTACAAATTGTACCTGAATATTCAGGTAAATAGTTGCCGTTAGAATCATACTGATAAATTTCCCAATAGCCCTTCTGCTTAGACGAAAGCATCTGATACGGTTCTACACCATGCCAGATAAGCACACGCTTGCCATTGCCACGCACACCAGCTACAGAAATCAATCCGGTTGCTTCATCAGTGATTGCATTTTCTTTGCGGACTTGCAATTTATCGGCAGAAGTAGGCAGCGTAGCAATATAGTTCTTTATAATATTGGTAGCTGAAAGCTGTTTATTCGTATAACATCTCAGCGAATATATATCAATGTCAGCAGAATCAGAACCGATAACGATACCCCCGTTGCTCAATGCTGCTGAGCAGAATTCATTGTAACGATTGGTGGCGAACTGGAACTCACGATTAACCTTGCCGTTAATGAGTACGCGCACCAAACTCATAGGGGTGGCTCCGGTCTGGGCAACGACTGAGTGGTTGATATTGATGCTGATATGTGTTCGTACATCTTCACGCCAAGACCAATCCTGCTGTGCTTCTACATTGTTTGATGTAGTAAGCAAGAAACCCCTCATTGCATTCATACGAAGGCCTATCATCGTACCGGCAGCATTTGTTTCGTTGATTCCCAAGATCTGATTGTTCTCAGGATCCGTTACATTGCGCACTTTGAAGTCCATTTCAAAAGTCATGGATGATTCAGGGTTACTCAGATATTGTGCGAATGGATTATACTCAATAGTTATCCTTTGCCCGGCCAATACTCGCAATACTTTCTGGCTGTCATCGCTACTTACAATCCATCCATCATTTACACCTGAAAAACCTACCCAAGTAGAAGGAATAACCGCATTGTTATTGCGAGCATTTAGAATTCTCTGATAGTTGGCTTCAGAATTGTTACGAACTTTCGGATTAAGCAAGAAAGTGGAACCGCTGGTAGGTGCAAATGAATCAGAGTTATCTACCGTAATACTCACCATGTCGCTGCCAGTGGAATCAGCCAAAATGTCTGACTTACCAACAACTTCACCATCTATGTTGGTAATCATACGCCATACATGCAAATATGCGTCATAGCTGGATGCTTCTTCTGCACTTTCAGAAGCGGGTTCGATTTCCACCGTCACATTCAAATCATTTCGCGTATTAGTATGCACGATTTCCTCCACTCTTAGATACTCTACCAAATTAGCATCTGTCATAGCATCCTCAGAATAGTTGCTTATGATAAAAGCCAAATTCAAGCTGGCCTCTGTATCTAAAACAATTTGACCATTATCATCAATCTTCGGTACGAAAATGGCATAACCACAAAGAGATGTCTGTACATAATTGACTACCTCACTCTTCATCTCTTGAAGCATCAGATAGGATTTTGTACGCTGGGCTTCAGTTGCTGTTTCATTGTTAATGACCATAAAACGATTGACCAGCAAATCACTGGAAATCGTATTGCCATCACCATCCTCGCAAGTCAGCCAGGCGGTCACGGTATGAACTCCATGTGTCAAAATGCCATATCCAGTTTGCTCTGCAATCACGCGGGCAAAGTTTTCAGTAGTATATTGTGTAGTCCCCAACTCATATTCCAATATCAGATCCTGTGTAAAACCAGATATTTTTACATGAAGGGTTTTGTTTACTGCACCATAAACCTGATAGGCAAACGAGAAGCCTCCATCAGCCGCATTAATAGGCACATTGTAATTTTGCTGATTGACAACATATAATGAAGTCAATACGATACTACTGAAGACCAATCGTCCAGTAACCCCCGTTTCAAGACCTGTGGCCTGAATACGCACTTGGTTCGAACCGGCAGAAAGATATTGGGTAATGTCATACTCAGTATAGCTATTAGGGTTATCCGGATCAAAGGTAAATCCCTGTGTTGAAGCCTGGAAGGAACCCTTAGTTATCCATTCACCTACAGAATACACCTGTATCTGTACATTTACTATTTCAGCAGTATCAGAGCCACCTTGCACTGAAGTGAACCTCAAATGCACCTTAGCCTTGCCATCAGTTTTGATAATACTGTCCGTATTATCAGGTGTCAGGATAGACACTGTTGTATCAGCACCCGGAAGAGTGATGATATTATTGATAGGATCGTAAGGCGTTGTTCCCTGTACCACTCGGTAAACCGCCTTGCGCTTCACTTCAATCATATCATTCTGCAACTCTATAGCTGCATTGATAAGAGTATTGAACTCTGCGGCTGACAGTTTACCGGCTGGGGTTGTACCGCCGTTTTCGACCTTACCAAGTAAGTGAGAAATGTCGATTGCCATAATTGTACAATTTTATAATTAGAAACTTATCGGGAAGTCGTATGTGAACATATCGGTTGTAGAAACAGTGCAAACGAAATAATCCTGACTACTAAGAATATAGTCAAGAGTTATTTCGGAAGCGGTTCTGTCAATTGCAGGTCTTATAACCTCACCATTTTCATCAACCTGGGCTTGATACCAATTAGTATCCTCATTTTCAACATCTGGGAGCGTGTACTTATGCCACATAAAGGCAAACCCTTCATAATCAGTAATCGGTGTACCACGATACAGTATTTGTGCTTTTAAGGTAGTCTGACACGAGCCGTTGTGAAAACTGGTTCCATTTTCAGATGTGATTTCAACAGTATAACCGGCTACATATAGTTTGCGGAGCGTAATCGAATCATAACAATTTGTATTTACGATTGTAGCAACAATTCTTAAATTGATACAATCATCTTCATCCCATAAATCCGACTGGGGTGTAATTTCAATGGAAGAGTCAGTTGCGCCCTCAATATCTTTCCAACCTTCGGCTGTCAAATATTGCCATTGATAAGTAGCTTCATCCAGCGTAAAATTGAAGATATTGATACCGAAATTTAGGGTTGCTGGGCTATATGCGTCCAATCCAGAATTACCACCCTTAATGACTACAAGCGTATTGTTACCAACAATTTTAACACTCTTGCTCTTCAGTTCTTTCTGAACTTCCGAAGAAAAGTTATTCCAATTAAGTTGAACATGTTCCCCAAAGACCACCTGACCATCTTCATCCCAACTAATATTAGCATTAGCCAGATAACCGGAACCGTCAAGGCGTAATAAGAATGAATTAGTACGAGTTCCAATGCTACCTTGACCATCAAAGTTCAGTTTAAGTAAAGGATTCTGGATAGTTCCACCGATACCTCCACGATTAAACCACGCTCCATAATCTTCTGTTTCATTCAGAATCTCATCTGTGGCCTGATATTGAGAAACCATACTTCCAGCTTCCAACTGAGGCGCGGCAAACATAAAAGAGTCCTCATACTGAATACGGGTATCTGCCGCTATCACTGCTGGATCACTGGATATGGCATCCGCACTTTCTTCGCTAAATTCTGGAATGAGTGTGAAATCCAGAGCCTCGGAATTCAAAGTGGGAGCTAATATTTCAAAGGATACACTATGTCTTTGCCAAGAATGTATTTCACTGGAATCTACCTGAATAGTACCTATAAGAAAACTATTCTGCTTCACGACAATCTGGCAAGGGTTGTTGGCATATACCCAAAATGATAAGCAATACTTTTGTCCTATGTGTGCTCCATACCACTCACGAGTTTGGGCCACGACTGTGGTTTCGTCTTTCAGTCGATATACATTGCCGATTCCTGTCGGGTTATTTACAGTAGTATCGGCTCCAATTTCATTTACAAAATTTGGTTCAATCGAATTTACGAATACATTGCGATGTATCTTTCCAGCATAAAAAGTTGAGCCAAAACCATTTTCATCTCCGGCTGTCAATGTTCCAGAAATATGGGCAGAGCCGGAAGAGAATATCTTCTGAAGGTAGCCTCCATATCCACTCAATTTTCCGAAAACGGGATCTGTAATACCGTTCAACTTACCAACCCTAATCTGGCTTCCATCGCCGAATTGTGCAATGCTGGAAAGTAGAATAATATTGAAATCTGCAATCCAGACTTCATCATCTTCATTCAAATCGGGCATTTCAATCTTTACAGAACGCAAATGTCTTCCAGACCAATCTACTGTTATGGCGTGCAATTGATATGACCATTCCTTTCCAACATTCACACCCACGCTTCCATCCACGCGTACACCATCAACATACTCCAATGAAGTTGTAGCCCCAATCTCTTTTGATGCCTTAATTTTATAAGAAATCAGCACCCTATTAGGATTTGCTACATACTTATAAAAGTCCTGTTTAAGAGTAAGTGTACCTCCAGATGCGTTACGAGTTAGATGCAATACCCTGGAATTGCCATCTAATGTTTTAATATACTGGGTGGCAGCTAATGAGGCATCTTCCAAGATATACTGTGATTGAGAATCCAAGTTATTACTAATTGCCACATTGACTGGCCAACTCAAACTTGCATTCCTGCCAATGCCATCAATCACATCCATATAGGGAGCCTCACTGTCATTAGCTGTAAGATATAACGCCCCAGAACGGTCAGTATCAAAAAGGCTGGTAACTCTTACAAAGTCAAGAAGCTCATTCTGGCGTGGTGCATCGCCCTCCAGCAATGCTCCAATGAAATACGGCTTTTGATTTGTGTCTGTTCCTGTTTCAAGAACGCACATCAAAGAATATATCGTGCTTGTGCCATCGAAATACTGCCTTCTGACAATATCTCCAACACAAAGCCCTTGCGTCTTCTTTGAATCAGGCCGAAGGGCGATCTTGTATTTTTTGTATGCAAAGACTGACATATCAATTCAATATTTCTTCTACGGTATCTCCGGAGCAAGAATCGCTTACCCACAAAGAACCATTGGTTGCTGATATTTTTTGCACCTCCAATTCATAGATGCGCATCTTTTTACGGATTGTGAGATTATCGAATGTGGCTTCATAGCCCCCATACAAAGCATTCTGATTAATAGCCCAGCCATATCCAGCGAAACCACTTGCAAATTGCTGGGTACTGAGACTGCCGGAGAAGAATGCGTTTCCATGTATGGACATTCCTCCCTCTACTCCTTCAATCCACACTCCGTCATCCAAGAATAGGGTATTCTCAATCAAGCGAGTTTTGTAATTCTCACTCTTTATTGAAAATTCTACACCCTCAACTGGTTTTGCGAATGCGAAAAATTCACTATCTGTATCAAACTGGGTGGTTGCAGACCATGGTAAAGAGAGGTCTCTAAATTGAGAAGTAGTTTTAATATTTTGAATGGTTATCGGAACCATTGCTGAATGGCTCTCACCATTGGAATCCACATAAGTATATGGACTTGCTAATTCAAATATGCCTTCCTCTCCACTGATATATGGCCCCTCCGATGTCCCAAGGCGCAACTTCCTCTGAAATACTACACCCATATCTGTTGCCGAGGCATAGTAGGTCTGCATCACAGTAGGCCCACTGTTCCCGCATCCGGCACTAAATGAATTTGGGAAATTACCATCTCCAGACTTACTTATTATACGATAAGCACTGGAAGCGTTGTAAATATCTGATTGCAAGGCAATATGAGTAGTTGCCGTTGTACCATCGCTATCACCCAGATTAAGAATCTTACCAGGAGCAGAAAACGATACAACATTTTCAGAGCCTGACCTTACCTTAATGATATACTTGTCCTGAAACTTTATGCCATAGCCTGTGAGAATATCCAGATCTGAAGCGAGTTTGATAATTGGTCTGCCATCACTTTCGCTGTCATATACAGAATATAGAATCTGGGTGTCATTATCTCCCAGGGAGAATCCGTATTTTGCAGAAAACAAACCTTTCAATGTGGTCGTGCCATCAACCTGGAAAGTTCCATAGGCGTGACCATCTTGCATCGACCAATTTACAGTGCTCAGGTTACTGTTGCCAGCGTGATAATATTCGTTGTCACCAAAGAATATCCCACTTTCCGTAATGGAAATGCTACCTATAGCAATGCCGGTCAATTCGATATTTCCATCAAAAATAACTTTATCGCTATTGATATGTAACGCGCCATCATTAGCATCCAAATACAACACTTCGGTACTGCCAAAGTATAGGCCCTGATCTTCAGCAATGGTCAGTTTACCTTTAATATTAACATCTTTATCTACCTTTAGGGTTCCGTGAACAAGTGCTGTATTATTCTTAACAGTATCCCTTTCCAGTTCAAAAATAGCAACATTATCAACACCCGCCTTAAACCCATATAATGCGGCCAATGAGCCAGACATTGAGTCTCCAGCACGAAGGATACAATTAGCCCCTCCACTTACAGCTCCAGAACCTCCTTCTCCAACTACAGCCAATATAGCAGTAGCATAGAGATAGGCTGAATTCTTCATTAAAATTGTAGAATAGGAACTTAATCCGGCATTTATTGCGGCCTGATCCACCTCACCCTCTTCAGTAAGCGGAGGATTCTCCAAATAGTTGGGGGCATCAACCTGATTAGCGGCAACCATTCCGTTGTACAATCTTGAATACAGATCGTACAAAGCTGAACTGGTATCAAGCTGACTTTCGTTGAAATTTAATTGTGCTGCTGCCATTATTTCTGCACTAATACTTTATTTGTCAAGAATCCGCTATGAGCAGCCTTGAAACTTTGAATTTTCGCTTTAAGGGCAATAAAATTAGGAACCTGATTTATCATTGGTTGCGGGCCAAGTTGTGTGGTTGTTTGACCTTGGGCAAGATACCCCAAGAAATCCATCAATATATCGGCAAGTTCCCCTCCCAAAACCGCATCATCTGTACCGCTGGTAGAACCGAGATATACAGTTCCATCTTCAATTTGGACTTTCGATTTACCCTTTTCTAATACAGACTTATCATTGTCCAGTATCATCTTTGAGTCATCGTGCTCTATTGAAACACCATCTTGATTGATGATTTGCTTACTCTTATCATCGCCAGAAATGATCTCAAATTTCTCAGTATCAATTGTCTGAGTGGTGGTATTATCTTCTCCGTCTGTAACTTCAGTCGTAATGGAATCCTTTTGGTATTTAGTAACTGCATGGACACCGGTTTCTGGCAGTTCGTTGATGTCATCTCCGTCCTCACTGCTCTCATCAAACTCTTCACGCTTCTTAACTCCAATCGTAATCGTATCGTGAGAATCAAGTTGCAAGACATCCACATGAGAAAACATTGTGACATATTCCAAGTTGGTTACTGGATCCTTCGCAATCAAGACATCAGAATATAATTTAGGGACAACAAGTAGTCCAGTGTTACCCTGGATGGCACTCAACAATACGCCCTCATGAATATTGCCCCCTTCCTCTGATAAAATGGTGTTACTGTATTCTTTGACATCTACGGTTCCAGCCATTTCATCGTCCAAATGCACCTTAACTACATAACCGCTTACGCCCTCATTACTATAGGTAGTATTAGTTTTGGGGTTAATAACACCATGTAAAGCTATCTTTTGGATAGCTTCACGAATGGTAGTATTGGCATTTAATCCTGATTGTACTTTACTCATTCTTCTTGTCTCGTGATATACAGTATGGCATTTTTAATGTCTGACGATAACCATTAACCCCAAATTGTGTCGTGATTTCATCTATTAAATAATAGCCGTTTTTAGCTGGATAGCGGTTATCCAGCAAATGAACTTTTGTACCCGATTTCAGGCCTAAATCACCAAAAATAGTAAGAGTGCCCTCAATTCCATTGGCATTATAGCTTTCGAAGTATTTGATTGCTTCAACTTGCAAATCTTCGTGACTAATGCCAATTTTACTGGAAGCATAGGGGATAATGGTGTAGGTACTCAAATCCACCTTATCCTTCGATTTCCCTAACACTGTTGCCCCTGCTTTCATTGCCTTCTTAGAAATGGTAGTCTCGTTTAGGATTTGATACTTTTCATTGCCTTTAGAGGCATCATATTCAGGATTCTTTCTAACGGTAATATGATATTGCTTTCCCTTGCTTCCCTCTATGTTTTCCCAAGACATTGCATCTACAGCCAAAAATGCCTTATCTACATCCATCATAGTTAAACCGTTATTGGCTACATGGTAATCAAACAGTATTTCTGGGATAACACTACTCTCTTCTTTTAACTTCAGTATCGAGTCATCTTCAAGATTGGAAAAGTATGAACGCCCTACCGCAAGACATGGATTTCCATTTCCATCGGCTTTGATAAAAGAGAATAAACGGGCTTTCTTAGCCCAAGTTGTCAATACATCCGCAACCGTAAGATTATCTTGGATAACCGTCTTGCCCAGATTGATTTCACAGCTTTTTGTCTTCGGATGTAATTTAAGACCGGACTTTTCCAACAGCTTGTATTTTCCATCTTCAGCCAACAAATCATTTACCGTCAGGTTCTTAGTAGGAACAATCTTTGGGCAAGTGATTTTTTTCAAATAACTGGCAAGATCTTCACATTTCAACTCAATCGGTTCATCAATACTGCATTTGACAATATAGCCATCAAACATAATGGCACTGCCATTTTGCGGAGCCATCGCCTGTTGATAATCAGATAAAGTCTGCTTGTCATTGAAAATGGTTTTTCCAGTAGAATTGGTCTTGGCCATTTTTGCAATAGATGGATCCGTGATATAGCCCATCCTAATTCGGATGCGCTGTCCAACCTTAAAATTGGCAACCGTAGCTTTTGAAGTATTGGTACGAGTCGTAACCACTAATCCATTATCTTCTACCGTAGCATTAACAGAAGTGGCATTATCCTTCAAATTAATTTCTGTAATGGTTTTACGAATGACAGTGCCACGCGGGAATTTTACAGTAGCAGTGCTAAATAAATTCTTATAAGAATCATGAATTTCAATCTCCTCCACCTCAGTAATCATCATAGGGGCTTCCGGCTCGTTAATCATATTCTCCGAGTCAGAAGCGTCCCAAATCTGAATGAGGCAAGCAAGTATGACGAAATCTGGTTTATTAGGTTTTGCTGCCATTTTCTAAATATGATTTGAAAACCACAATAATTTCTTGCTGCGATTGCTATCAGATTTACCACTTTGTGCCTGTTCCTTCTTCTCATTTAACAAAGCCTGATACCACCCCTCCATTTCGCTACCGGCAAGAACATCATTAATTAACTGAATGGTATCCTTGACGATGGTGACATCTTCATCAGGCTCAACTGCAATTACTGACATTGAGTATGGCTGTTCGTTTTTACATTCTTGGATTCCCAACTTAAAATCCTGTATAATGACTTGTGTAACGCCGAACTGCTTAAAAAGAAGGTGATTAACTTTAACTACTCCATTGTATTGGCATAACTGGATAAGCTTTTTAACAGCACTCTCAGGATATACTCCATCCTGATTTGAATTGACTGTACCGTTGATCGTGAAACATATATCACCTCCAGATACAAGTTCTTTGCGAGTAAAGTCACGCCCTTGTACTTTAGTCAACACAATATTTTTAGAAGTGGTCTGAGAGACCTGGGCGGTCACATCATAGAAAACTAATGTCTTTGTTTTAATTACATCTTTCTTTCCATTCTGTAACCTTTCATATTCAATACTTTCCTCTGTATCATAATACAGCATCAATGCCTCTGGAACTAAAGTACCATAAGCATCAACAGCAGTAATCGTATTTCCCCCTTCGACATTAACTTGTCCCAATCCCTTATCTACAGTTTCTCGATTCGCAATGATACTTTGCATGTTTTCTTCTTGCTTCTTGCGCATCTCGTTAGCCTTCTTGCGGCCATCCTGTATTTCTTTTTGTCTGGCTTCCGAATCCGCAATAGCCTTTTCAACAGCCTTTCTTACCTTCTTGTGGCCAAAGACATATTGAAGTCCATATCTTGCTTCTGTTGCCGCAAAATCGGCTATCATATTTGCATAATGCTCAGCCAACTGAAAGCCTAATTGTTTTGCAGTATGAATCAATATGGATTCATAGGCACGCTTGCTCTGATAAACAAGTATGCCATCCCTTTGTTCAACAAAACGGGTATAGAAACCACGACTGGAAAGTATGTTATCGGTAGCCCTACCCAGACTTACACCGACCTGTGACCATGGATGAAAAGCCATTGTTTACTATGTTAAATTACTTGCGTTTGCATCAAAATCTGCTACTACATCAATAAGGGCCTGAGCCATTTGCTCTTTCAGATTGTTGACAGTTGCAGCTACATTTGGATCAGACATATTTACTGATTCAACATTCATTAAATTCTCAATCTTTACGATGATTTGCTTAGGAGTAGCTGAAGTGGATTTATATTGATTGCTATAACCCGCATTTCCTCCAGTAGTAGTCGTAGTAGAAGTTGCACTGAATCCAAGTTTTGCATTCATCTGAGCATTTGATAAAGATGGAAGGCCAGTTGGAGAAGGAGGAACCCAAGCATTACCATCCCATTTATAAGTAATGCCATCTAATGTTTTAGTTTCGCCCTTTTTCAATCCAACTTGTGCTTCTGGATGCCAAATGTCATCACTGATGAAACTATTGAAATATCCCTGTAATTTAGGGTTGACTTGACGCACAATATCCAGAATTTGCTCGTGGAATTTCAAATACGCGGTACGAGCCTGATCAGCAGTTAAGCTAATCTGTTGGCCCTGTGCATCTGTATAAGTAATGGCATGCCAAGCCCCTTCACTCCATCCAAATTTACTGAGCCATTCAGGTGAAGCAAATGTTCCATATTTACTGGAATCCATAATATCTACACCGCTCTTTACGAGAAAGGCTTGCAGCAAACTCTGTGGAATTTCCTTTCCACTGTCACTTAATCCAAGAATCTGTTTCCAGAGCGCAATTCTATCATCAGGTTGAAAAGCATTGCGAATAGCCTCAATCTCAGCCATCACAAAATGATAGCCTCTTTGGTTAGTAGAAAGAGGGTTGTTAGCGACAGTATCTAAACTCCAATACTCAGAGCCTGGAATAATTGTGCTCTGCAACTGGCTAAGTGTAGATGCTAAATTGGCCGATACAGCATTATAGTCTTCAACCGTTTTAGCCTGTAAATAATTGGTCTGGAAGTTTTCAATAATGGATTTGGCCGCCGAACCCTTAGTCGTATCACGCCCCATTGAATAAAGAAAGCGTGCGGCGGCTGCGGCATCTAATACGGATTTGGCATCTTGACTACCCATGGCCTTCATTGTATAATCAACGCCATTAAATCTGTAGCCAATAGAATATTGATTTCCCCATCCTCCTGCACCAAATAGTTCGGTCATTGCTAACCCGGCATCAACGCCTTCATTACTTAAAGCCTGATTCCAATGCCTTGGTAGAGTAGCAAAACCAAATTTGGTCATCAAATCTTTCAGGGGAGCACTGTATCGAGCAATGTTCTTTGTAGCTTCGCCTGATTCTTGCCCAGCCTCATCATTCAGGTCTTTCAGAAGGCCCAATTCTTCTTTACGAAGATTGACATATTCAGCCAGTGCAGTATTAGCATCTAACTGCTTATTATACACAATGGACATATATTTATCAGCCATTGTAGCATATTCACTCATATTAATGCCATTCAAGTTTTGTGTGCTCTGATAAAAAGCATTAACTGCCTCCCCAGCCTGTTCAACACTGGCATAATATTTTGCTATACCATAAACAGCTCCAGCAGCTGCGGCCCCCAATCCTATGATTCCACCGGTGGTTGTGGCAAGCAAGCGGCTAAATATACTTAACAACTTTGGCCCAAGCATCATGCCCAATAATCCACCAGAAACTGATCCAAATGTACTGGCCGCACTCCCTTCCTCACCAATCATAGAACCAAGCATCATTCCACCAATGCCACCCGTAATAGAAGCAATTCCACGCCCCATCATCATAAAAGGGGTTCCTGTATTTTGGCCATACATACCCATCCAACGCTGAACGGTAGCGGAAGAATATCCACGCCCTAATGCTGTAGCTTGAACTCGTAGGAATTGGGTATTCAAAGCTCCCATATTAGTTGTAGCCAATGCAATAGAGCGTGCGGCATTAAACATATATGCCGCAAAGTTTCTTACTGCGCTGATGACACGCAATGGAATTAATGTACCCTTTAAGTAAAGCTGTGCTTTCAGCCAAAATAAAATAACACCCTCAAATTGTTCGTAAAGGCGCATTAGTATTTTGGAAAATTCTATAAGCGTTTTACCAATCTCCATAATAGCATTACTCAATCTCTTGATTTTGTCAATTGCTTCTGGAGTTTTAAGCCAAGCAATAACCTTATTCATAATCTCACGAATAGGGCTTTCTTGTGCTTCAAACGCTTGCATACCAGCTTCTGTAAAAGATGATGTCAATTGATACCAAAGACCTTGTATTGTATTCTTCTTCTCTTCAGCTAACTTTGCAGTCACACCATCAGATAAAAAGTTCATTCGAATCATCTCATTCCATTTATCAACATTGGCCGCAAGAGAAGCAGCTCCCTGCGTAGCTGTTTTATGGAAAAGAGAACCGAATTGTGTCAATGAAAGGTTCTTTGCATGCAAATCCTGGAAAATATCTATCAAAGGTCTGATATTTCCATTAGCATCAGTACGAGCAATACCCAACGCTTCCCACATTTCGCGTTGGGCTTTTGTTGGCTTGGCTATATTCAGGGCCAATGTACGCATTGTTGTACCAGCCTGAGAGCCTTTTATACCCGCATCACCCAAGATACCGATTGCAGCGGTTGCCTCTTCAAAAGAAGTTCCATTCAATGAAAGAAGTGATGCGGCATATTTATAGGATTCAGCAATCTCCATCAAGGTCGTATTAGACTTTGTGAAGGTCATTGTCATTACATCTGCCGCCTGTCTTACCCGTTCTGGAGAAATACCATAACCCGTCATAATGTTGGTTACAACATCTGCGGTCTGACCTAAATCATTATCTCCAACCAACGCAATATCTGCGATAGGGCGAATTGACTTGTTAATAGCATCCAAATCAAAGCCCGCCATAGCCAAAAATTTAGAAGCATCAGCCACTTGCGGTGCAGTGAACTTTGTCTCAATACCCACTTGTCGAACAATACGCTCCATTTCCTTGAAGCGTCCTCCAAAATTTGGAGCCTTATCATGTGTTCCGAGAATGTTTCTGGTTGTCTGGATGATGTTGTTGTATTCAGCTGAATCCCTCACAACATTCCCCATCAATGAACCAAGCCCTGCAATACCATAAGCAATACCCATCCCTTTTGCAAAGTCAAGTACGCCTACTCCACCAGTGTCAATGAGGGTTTGACCAAGAGCTTGATACCTTGTACCTCCACGCCCACCACCAGAAGATGTTCTTTTAGGTGTTGCTGGAACAACTTTAGGCTTTGGAGAAGAAGTGCCACCTCCCATTGGAGCGGGAATGTTTTGAGGTTTACCACCCCCAACACCCACCCCGGAAACTGTACTCCCACGCCTTCCAGCCACAGTACTGGCAGACAATGTAATTCTTTGTTTGGAAAGTGCCTGAATTCTCTCCAACTTACGAATTATGGTATCCAGCTGTCTGTTAACAGTACCAGTATTTATCTTCAGTGTAGGAGATTTTCGAGCCATATTATTTAATTGGCCCGTAATCTCATTGATTTTCTTGGAGAATAAATCCAGATTGCCTCCAGCCTTTGTTAAATTGGCTGTTGCGGTAGTAAATGACTGAAGCACTTTGGTAGCACCATTATCATTTACTCTAATATTATATTGAACGGTATAATTTTCTCCAGCCATTATAAAACCTTTTGTGAAGAATAGTTATTTCAATTCTGCAATGGTTACAATAAGGCCCCATTACTTTGAAGCAGTGGGGCCTGGAGTTAATGCGGCAATTGAGTTGACAGCCTTTATTTGCATCTGATGAGCATCAAGCCAGCAAGCATCATTTGCCATAATTGCAAACTCATCATCGGACAGCTCATCAACATTTACATTGGGGAAATAATGTCGAATGAATATCAGATACTGCCGGAAAGCATCGTCCTCTTTTACTTTCCAGCTTTCGATAAATTTACGAGTCTGCCGTTACGCATCTCGATAATCTTCGATAGCTGGCCCATAAGACCGAAGAGGAAGAGTGAATCATCGTCAATCAACTCTTTGTCACCTTCAAGGAAGCAATCCTTAGCAAGCTGACGCATTGCTACAGCTTGATTGCTCTGGGAAGCGGTGAGATATTTGCTGAATGCCGTGAAACTCGGCTGGGTAAAATAACCAATGTAGTTTTCCTTCTCATCATAATCAGGATTGCCCTCAACGACAATAGGGAAAATAACGCGACACTTAGGATTCGCCTCTTTCAGTGTCTCAACTTTCTTTTCGATTTCTTTCTTGACCTTAGGATCAAGCTCAATGATTTCAACTTCTTGTTCCATAATTTTTGAATTTTAGAGTTTATCTACTTAAAAATAGACTGGCCTTATCCGATAAGTTTGCCGTTAAATAAAAAAGGGAAGGATTTTGCAATCCTTCCCCTCCGATAAACTTTAATTTAGACAGTTATGGAGCGATAAGCAGCTTACTGTTAAACGCCGGAAATTACGATGTCAAATGGATTGAGATCGAATTCCTTAGTGAGCGTGGTATCGTCCTGGGAAGCCTCAAAGCCATCCTCATTGAACATACATCCTTTGAGGGTAACAGTTTCGGTTGTCCAGTTTTCAGTACCCAGCTCATTGGCGAAGGAGATAACGAGGTCGAACTCACCAATTTCCATCAGCGTACCTGCAAGGGCACGAAGTTGGACTTGGGTATTGTAGTCCATCGTAATCGAAGCGGTAGGCTCATAATTGCCGAAGCCCCTATTCACCGGTTTACCACCAAGTCCATAGTTGAGCTTCACATTGCGCTTCTTGTTCCACTTGATTGCAGTAACGCCTTCAAGAATGGTAGGGTTAGAGTTTGCTGAACCGGTAAGGGCCGGAGCAGTCAACTCGATCATAGCCCAAGAATAGGCCACATTGTTAATTACTGTTGCCATTTACTTACTGTGAGATTACCAGACCTTCAGTTACCTCTATACGCTTGGCAGTACCAAGAGGTATGAGGGTGAACTTGATGATCAGTGTATCATTTTGAAGAATATTTTGATCGGCAGGTATAGTTACAGAGCCAATACCGCTTATTTCCTCAGCTGAAACCATTGCATTCAGAATATCAGTAACAAGATTGCTGAAAACAGTAATCTGTGCTGTTGAAAGATGGCCAGTTGCAGGATCAACTTTGATAGGAGAATTCACATAAGGAAGGAGGGCTGTGCGAACAGACCTACGGGCCTTATTGATAACCCTGTTGCGAGAGATTGTGCGATAATCGCCATTAGAACAAGTCTGGTCTCCTGAGAAGAATACACCACCCTCGATTCCGGCGTAGCGACAGAGGAAGATATA
Source organism: Bacteroidales bacterium (assembly GCA_029010575.1). GTDB lineage: Bacteria > Bacteroidota > Bacteroidia > Bacteroidales > UBA932 > Coprenecus. Next base: position 69,164 of record JAQXKS010000061.1, read on the forward strand.
GCCCTTTTCATCAAGCATATCTATCTGAGCACGAGTCAAAGATTCGTAAGGTGTAGTGCTTCCGAACTCCTGGTCTGTTTCGCTTACATCGCCAAAACCAAACTCAATGTTTGCAAAGTAATCGCTAAGGTTGTGTTGCTGAACCCAACCGATGCTCTCTCCTACACTGGAAAGAACAAGGCTTCCAAGGGCCACGCCAAGGTTTCCAACAGGAGTCTTCGAAGTAAGACTATGCTGAATAGCCGAAACATCGGTATTAATGTCCTGACCGAGAAGAACTGCAACATATCGGTTTGAACCAATGATGTTTGGAATCTTAGAAAGAGCCACAGTGTTTTCGGGATCTGTAGCAGTAGCAACCTTCGCTACATTAGCATTAAGGAGAATAGTTGCTGGAGCGTGATACTCATTCGCAAGCTGAGTAGCTACAGTGTTGAGGTCAAGAATGATACTTTGAGTACTGTACTCTGTATCCTCGGAATTAACCTTCTTCCACAGGTTCTGCTCAGTCCAAACACCGAACTGGGAGATCTGTCCCTGCGCGGCATTCTGCATTTCAATGAGAGCGTTCCAGTTGGAAGAACAGTCTGCGAACATCACGAACAGACGGCCTGAGCCGCCAACAAGGTTGAAGAACCTCTTGATGTGATAATACGCAACACCGTTCAAAATGAAATCTGCCGCTGTCGTGGAAGTCACTTCAGAGTATTCAGTGATACCAGCTTTAATGGCATCGTCAAGAGTATTAAACTCTACAACGGTGTCTTTAAGAGTAGCAGCAGCTGATGCTCCAGATCCGGTTGTCCAAAAATTACTTTGCCCGGAAATGTCAAAAAGAAGACCGCACACCTTTTCAGAAAGATTGAGCTTAGCTACCCCAATGTTCCCATCTGTGTCAGTCATAAAAACGCCACCAAGTGCCATTGTTTATTGATTTTTAAGATTTGTAGAACGGATTCTTGTAAAGAATAGCCTCGCCTCTTTCCGAAGGTTTTGTATCAGGCGTGAACGCGCCCCCCTTCGAAGAGATATACAGATAAGGCTCATTGTCAAACAATTTCAGAACACGCTTTGCGTAATCTGGAAGTTCGTCAATCTCAGCAATCGTTTCAGTCACAACCTTGGACTTATCCAATGTCTTAGCCTCATTTGCTGGTGTAGGATTCTCGACCTCAGGGGCCGGAGCTTCTACTACAGGCTGCTCTTCTGTTTCAATTTTTTCAGCCCCCTCCTTTTCGGTTTCGGCTGCTACGGCTTCAATCTTTTCGGTCTCTACCGCTTCTGTGTCCTGATTAGGATTCTCGACCTCAGGGGCCGGAGCTTCTACTACAGGTGCTTTTGCTGTTTTCTTCTGTGCCATAACACTGTTCTTAATTAAAAGGGGAATGGAGTTTCAACCTCCACTCCCCGATTTGATTCTATAATATTCAATTCATGTAACTCGCTACTACCCAGCGTACTTGTAGGTTGTCCAAACAACGATTTCCGACGGAAGAACGATGTTAACATCTACCTTCATACGCATCTGGAAGAAGTAGAGTTCAGAGTTAGCCTGAAGCGGCGCAATCTTCACAGACTCCTGATCAGTTGCGTAGTCAACGCCCATCCAAAGGCAAGAGTCAGCATCTTTGGAGAACTTGCCGAGAGCAATGGTGTTCTCAGTAATTCCATCGATTACAACAACCCTCTTACCCTTAAAGCGATAACGGTTGACTTCAGTGTTTTCGCTGTACTTAACATCCTTGCTGGAAAGGTACTCGTCATAGAGATCCCAGAGATCCCAACCCATTACGAAGCAGAGCTTTGCATTTTTGCGAAGTTTCTTAGGACAAGCCTTCCACATTGCAAAGAGAGCAGCTTCAACCTTTGCACCAGTATCAAGGGCGGTATTACCTGCAAGAATAACCTTACCAGTAGCAGCCTCATTTGAGTTGGAATCAGCTGCGAGATTTGCGACAACGCGGGCCATGAAACCATCGAAATATTTCATTGGGCCAGCAGCGGACTCACCACCAACAGTGGTATTATCATCGCTGTCAGAAGTGATGGCTTTACCATCGGAAGGAGTTGCACCACCCTTGCGAGAAGCCCAGATGCAGTCACCTATGTACTGATCCTTCTTGTCAACAAGAAGGTGCAGCATTGTGGCCTGAACCTTCGGATCAAGGTCGCGGAAAATGAGTTGTCCATCCGGCTGGAAAGGTCTCCAATAGTCTTCAAAGTCACGAGGATTAAACTCCAGATAAACCATGAAGTCCTCAGGCTCCAGATAACGCTCAGCGAAGGTGTACTGATTGAATCCATTTTCACCTTCTTTTCCGTGGTTGGAATTAGGGGTGGGAACATTGTCCTGGATGATCTTACCAAGACCAACATGAGGCAATGTCAGCTTATGCTGAATTCCCGGCTTGATGTGGATAAGGCCCTCTTCAAAAGTGTCGTTGCCTTGCACAGTATATACCAGGAGGTCTTCAAGGACTTCACCGGCATACGAATTTGCGGAATAATGTATTGTTGCCATTGAATTTGGAATTAGAATTTCTTAAACTCAACTTTTCCCACAACAGCCTCAACCTGCTCAGCCATTTTCTGCTCAGCAGTTTTCAGAGCCTCTTCAGCAGCCTGAGCATTAGCGGGATCATTTGCGATTACGGCAGAGATTTTTACCCTTGCCTGAATTGAGTCCAAAGTGGTTTTCACCATGTCAAAGTTTGATTGGGCCATAGCAACCCAATTGCCTTTTGAGGACTCATCAATTTTACCGGCCTTGATAGCGGCCTGTACCATAGCTTCAATCTCAGCTTCTCTTGCTTCCTTCTCAGCGTCTTCGTACTTCTTCAGAGAAGCCTTAACGCTTTCAAGCTCAGCCTGAGCATTCTGTGCTTCAGCCTCTTTCCCAGCAAGCTTGATCTTCGTCTCGTCAAGTTCAGCCTGTACAGCCTCAAACTCAGTGACCTTCGCCTGGGCATCCTTCAGCGATGCCTCGGCGTGAAGAAGTTCAGTAATGCGGGCAGAAACCGATGCAACTTCTGTCTCAGCAGAGAATCCAAGCTGTGCAGCCACAGCACCAAAAGAAAGGATGTCTTTTTCCATTGCTTTTTTGTTTTTTTGGATTTCTTCAGTTTTAATAGGAATAGCCGCTATCGCCTCCACAAGTTTACTTGCATCCACTTCTGCGGAAACAGAAGCAAGTGCTTCTCTCATAGAAGCTATATCGGTAATGCCTTCAATTTGATTCTTTACTTTGTCACGGGCCTGCTTGCTGGTCTTGATCACATGTTCCTTTGTGATGAATCCAGCTTCGACTGCTGTTTTGGCATTGAAATAAGTGCCATCAGCATCGCCCTCACCGTCCATAATCTTCTGCACCTCGTCTTTGGTCAGGCCGAAACGCTTCTGATAAATGGTAGAGAGCTGACCTTTGAATGCCTCGATCATCGCCTTGATACTTGGATCCTCAGTGTCCTTATCGAAATGGAAAGGATTGTGGATCATCAAAATCGAATAATCGTGCATATACAGATTCTTTCCAGCCGCCCAAATTACGCTGGCCATTGAAGCGGCCATACCCTCAATCACACAGTCAACCTCAATGGGGCAACTCTGGATAATTGAGAAGGTACTCATACCATAAAGTATGGAACCGCCCTCAGAATTGATAAGCACAACAATCTTGCTGGGCTTGACATAATCCTGAAGCCACAAGAATTCATCATTAAAGTTCTTGGTTGACCATTCATTAACAGAATCAAAGAATCTTATGACAGCCGGTTTGCCTTCTGCAACTGAACCGACTACATATTTCAGATTTTCAGTGTCCATTATTTAACTCAATTTTCAAAAGAATAGAAGATGTCACAAAATAAAGTTGATTTATATGTTTCAATTAATATTTTAAGATACTCTATTATGGTTTGGGAGAAGATTCAAAACCAGAAACATCATCATATTCTAACTCTTTATGATTCGGGTGTTGCTCTGGATTGTGCTCGTCCAACTGATCGCTATGATTGGTATATGGAGGCGCAACAATATAACGGTCTTCATAATCCTTATATCGATAAGCAGTATAATCATTGAACCAAATTTCATAATCAATCCAATAAGGCTGAAGACCATCATCAAATGTTAATGGCTGATCCCAATATTTTAGCTGAAATCTATTTATAAGAGCTGGAAATTCACTTTTGCGTGCTTGAATTGCTGCATTGATTTTTTGATAAACATTAAAACCCTGCAACTCAATTTCATCATCACTATTATTCAGAGTGTTAAGAATATAATGAATTCTCATCACTCCCTTACCCTCACCAATACGGGACTGGCCTATATTGTAATAGACATTGATAAAATGAATCAATACCGCTGGAAAGGCGAATGCGTACTCAGTGTTGTGTTTGCTATTCTTGATTCTTGACAACTGCCCATTATCTATTTTAATTGTCTGAAAAAGTCGAGGACTTTCCGGATTGTTGTCATCCACACGAATATCTTCCAGAATTTTGCGTACAGCCTTGTAAGCCTCTGCCATAGCATTAGCAGTATAGGCTTCTTCCAATGTGGTAATTTTATGGGGTTGTTCCTGAAGTGGCTGTACCGGAGGAACAACGGGTTTTTTACTTACAATCATTACGGTAACATTGCAAATAATTTCATACTATATTCCCTAATTTTATCGTCTAAGGCGGTTGAGTGTCCTATGAATTGCCTTCTGGCAATCCCGGAGGCGGCCCCAGAACGAAACCTATCAGGCCCATTATGAACGGCGGCATAACAAAATCCCTTATGTCTTTTCGCCTTACTAAATCTCGTTGGATCCGTATAAATCTGAATACCGTTGAAGGTATATCCGTTATATGAATGACCTCCTTTCATTCCAGAGAGTTCACGCCATCGAATAGAGTTCTGTAGTGTTCCGGTCTCATGTAAAATAGGGTGCGAGTAATTTCTTTTTCTTTCCGGCCACAAAGCAGAACCATCGGTATTCAAGCGGCGCATTTCAAAAGACTGCTTGAATATTTTGACAGCGGCCCTTGCCACGCGTGCTTCAAAGTTCCACAGTTCTACTTCGAACTTATGAGGAACATTTGCCCACTGCTGAACAACCTGTTTGGGTGAAAGTATTTTATTTGGTACGCCAAGTTTAGCCATTGATATACTTTTTCTTTATTCTACCAGCAATATCTCTGACAGTCTCAACCTTATCTTCTTCAATCTGAAAATAGGGATGGTATTCAGAGAAAATTTTACCACCAAGAGCAACACTCTCCTTAAATGTGAGATTAAACCAATCTGGCATTTCCGGAATCTGCATAGCCTTATTCTGGACATTGCCTAATTTGAAATCTACACCATCCACTTCTACAAGATAGCAACGGCACTGATGTTCAATAGGAGGAATCAGCCAAGCTGGAAATCTACTCTTCGGGGCGGTAAAGCCTTCATATTGTAAATGCCAAGGGCGTACTCGCTCATCGCCCTGCGTCATATACATTAAAGAAGTATCAGCTGGAATCACAACTAAGGCATCGGCAATCATCATAGCATACTCAATATCCAGATTTTCTGTTGTTGCCCAGACCTCATTGTATTTCTTACAAACACCAATCATTAATTCACGGCGTTCATCTTCATCCATTTCCTTTTCTTCTTCATACATATCGATGACATCTTCTGCCATCTGATACTCTTCTGCAACTGAAAAATCTACTAAATTATCAATGGCTGCTACAATAATATCCCTTCTGGTCTGCTCTTCTGGGGTGAGTGTGCCTCTCTCACTTGCAATTAAATCCAACGCTTCATCCCAATCCATTCCAAAACCTTTAATTGCGTGATGTATAGCGAAATCCGCACGAAGGGACATCAACTCTTCAATAATCTCCCAATCCTCCATATTGTTACTTAAACCATCCAGGAAACGCTCAAAAATGTCGAGGATGGCTAAGTATTCCTTATGCTTATCTTCGTCACTAATCTCAGGCGTTGTTTGTGCAAGGATTCTGGAGAGTGCGTTTTCGCCTGTTAACGGCTCTCCCGATAAAAATTTACAGAATTCTCTCCCCTACGATGCCCATACCGCTTATAGTATTCTTCATCAGTCATTATATGGCGGTCATTACCGTTTCCAGAACCACCTACACTACCTGTTTCAAGGTTAAGTTGCTTTCCCACAACCACGCCAAAAGTCTTCTCAATTTCATCAGCAGCTACCTCATATTTATCACTGAGAAATTTATATAGTTCAATTTGATCTTGATTGGACATTTCCAATCTCTTGGAATAAATGAACTCTAATCCATCTTTGAGATACCCCATGGCAACAAGCCTTGGAATAACCTGTTCATTCATTACATTCTCAATGTAATTACGCCACGACTCTACACGGTCACGAAAAACATCCTGATGTGTGCGTGCGGCCCCAACATAAGACTGCTGAGCACCGGCCATTGTCTCAGAACCAAGGATAAGGTTTGACACATCCTTGTCCACATCATCGATAAGACTGGTGAAAACCTTCTCAGAATTGGACATCGTGAAAGTCTTGATGTCCACCTCATCATTCAATCCGGTAACAATAACCTTGTTCTGGGCTGCGCTGGCAATGTCATTGGCCAAACGCTTCCTATCCTGAATATTCTCAGATTCAGTTTTACCGTGAATGATAGGTTGTCCGTATGTATGAGAAAAGTTTACATAGTTAGCCACTGTAAACTTCTTTGCCAAAATTGAAGGCGTTGTGGAAGAGAAAAGGCCAAGATCCCCAGAGTTAATAAGTACATAATAGCCAGCATACTTTGGATCTTCAAAAGACCAACCTGGATTCCAAATTCCAGAACGCTGGATAATGCGTTTTTGATCGGGCAATACATTTCTACGCTCGATTTGATTGACCTCAGCCAATTTTCCGGTACGCGGATCAATATCAGGAAGGATTTCCAAAGCCGTATAGCCATACAGCTTGGCCTCCATAATACCCTCAATGATTTTTGAAAACTGAGTACCTTGTATTTTTTTGCTTTCAGCAACATCCTTGATATACTTACCCTTCTCGTTCTGATGAGCAAGCATATAGCGTTCCCCAATAATTTGGGATTTAAGCGTTTCCAAAACACCTCTCAGATGAGCGTCCTGTTGTACACAGGCATCATACAAGTCTATCAGTTTACTGCGGTCATCCAAAACCATCCCATCCTTAGTCATTTGGCTCTGGATGGATTTATAACGGCAATGGCGTTCTATCTCACGAACATATTCTTGTATGGTCTTCTTGCTGGTGCGGAAAATTGCCTCCAGCAGCCCTAAATCGACCTTTTCATTTGTTTGCACACTCATTGTGACACTTTTTATCAAGAATAGAAGAATCAGGCATTTGCGGTTTTACCTTTGAGGGAGATGCTTTCGCCCAATATTTTTCAAATGAAAACCATCGAAAATTTTCTATTGTTTGTAATATGCTATAACATAATGCTATACAAAAATTATTTATATCATTATCATAATTTCGTTTTGATGCTTTTGAAATAATTTATACCTTTGCCCAGTCAACAATACTTACAGTTATGGAAGGTTTTAACTTTTATCGAATCAAGACCGACTGGACAGCCGAGAAAGAAGATGGCGGTCTCGCAAAGGTCAAAACTGAAGAATTGGTCTATGCACCAACCTATTCAGAAGCTGAAAAGGTGGCATACGCTCTTATTGAGAAGTATGACAGAACTCATTTCGGAAGCGTTTCTTACGAAATCATCAAGACAAAGATTTCTGAAATGCTCTACAACCACATCCTCCAGACCGACAATTCTCTAACAGCCGGACTTATCACCAGCTATTTTGAGGAAAACGATGCTACTGGAGTTGGTATGTATCAGGTGAAAGTGTATTACACGGAACTGGATGAAAAGACTGGTAAGGAGAAGCACTCCACAGAAACCATCTTCACTCCAGCAAAATCTAATGCCGATGCAACAAGTTATGTTCTCGCTTATCTCAAAAAAATAGGCGAAATGCGTGATTATGTCGTGCGAGACACCCGATTCGACCGTGCCGAAGCAATCCTATGGCCTACGGATGTGTACAATGAACAGGTGAACAAGGTTGCTTAATGGCGATCAAAATACCTGGAAAACAAACACAAATTACACCAACAGAGCACTCCTTTCCAGAATTTCCCGACATGCTCTTCGGGACTACAGCTGAAGGCATCTCTGTATTTGATGCCTCTGATTATCTTCAAAAACACAAAGAATCTGCCACCATAGCGGACTTCTTTATGCAGTATGAGGCCCCCATCAAAGCCCTTGTCGAAGCGTATGACATAAAGGACAATGATGTCTGCATCCTTTCAAAAGAGTCTCACTATCTAATTGACAGTAGTTTAATCTACCTTTTCATCGCTTTTGTTCAACCAGACTTCCTCGCTTATATCTGCGACCGCATGCAAGAAATGTTTAGTAGTGGATTTTGCGTTTCTGACTCATATTTGTTGAGTAAAACTCAGCAACGCCTGAGTGCTGAAGTCATTCAAGCGATGATAAATGAGCCAGTTTAACAAAATTCCAACCCGAATTCTCGTATTCAACCCGATGAAAAGGCTGGTTGCAATCTTCCAATCAACCAATGCCGCTGCCCAAGCCTTCAATTCCAAGGTACAGTCAATTCACTACGCCGCTACTGGCAAGTGTATCTCTTGCTCCAATTATTATTTCCGACAGCTGGAAGATGATATTGAAGTAACCCTGGATGACCTTGGCGTGCTTACTATCGAAGAATACGATGAACTCTGTGGCGTACAAAGAAAAGTGTATGCCAACAAAAACATGTCCCGTAAGGGCATGCGCTACAAAAAGAAGAAATATGTTGCACCGTCTAAAAACTCTACTCAAAATGAAAAGGAAACCAATCGTAGTTAAGGTAATGTGCCAGGATGGAGTCGTACTTCCCAAGTACGAAACCGAATTTGCCGCTGGCCTTGACCTTAAAGCATTCATCCAGACAGCAGTCACGCTCAAACCATTGGAGCGCAAACTTATCCCTACCGGTATCAAAATGGAAATACCAGTTGGTTATGAGGTACAGATACGACCTCGTAGCGGCCTTTCTCTCAAAAAGGGGCTTATGGCAATATTGGGAACCATTGATGCCGACTATCGTGGAGATGTTGGCATCATAGTCATCAACCTCTCCAATGAAGATTATGTTATCAATCCTGGAGATCGCATTGCCCAGATGGTACTTGCTCCAGTGGCACAGGCCGAACTCCTTCCAGTCCTCTTCCTTTCCGAAACAGAACGCGGAGAAGGCGGCTTTGGTTCAACCGGTAAAAAGTAATCGCTATGGCTAATATCACAGTTACTAAAGAAGAGGTTGCGGAAAACATGAAGGATGTTCTTATCCGCACAGAAATTGAATTCGGCAAACCGACCACCTATGTGACGGTCAAAATGAAGAATGGCTTTACCATTCGAGAATCTACCACTTGCGTTGATCCTAACAATTATGATGAGGAAATAGGCAAGAAAATTTGTCTGGAAAAACTGGAAGATAAGGTATGGTTCCTTCTCGGATATGCCCTTCAAGAAAAAATATATCAACTTGCTAACAAGTAAGTATGGAGCAGAAAGTAGCAGAATTGCTTGAAACTATCAAGCACCACAACAAAATGTACCGGGCGGGGCACGAAGAGGTTCCCGATGCCGTATATGATAGGGAAGTGGAAATGCTACGCGAATTGGATCCTGACAACGACTGGTTCAAACAACCTGAGCCAGTCGAAGTCAAGGCCAGACGCAAGGTGTCCCTTCCAGTTCCAATGAAATCACTTAACAAGGTGAAAGATCTTCCCGATTTCAAAAGATGGGCAACCAATGCCGGTTTAGGAGCAGAAGATCTTGTAGTCATCATGCCTAAATTCGATGGCCTCTCACTTCTCTGCAATGAACAAACTGGTGAAGCTTGGTCAAGAGGTGGTTCTGAAAACGAGGGCCAAGATTGTACCGACCATCTGATTGCAAATGGAACACTGCATGACACTTTCTTCAACTACACTTATGGGGAATTTGTTTTTAGTGTAAAAAGTTGGGAAGCAAACTATGCAAGCCGTGTAAATCCCGAAACTGGGAGACCTTTCAAGTCCCCACGCAATACCGCAGCCGGTCTCCTTAACCGTGACGAACCGTGCGAAGAACTGAAATTCGTTGAATTCTATCGGTACGGAACAGATGCCAATACAACAGCCAAGTACAGAACTTTTTCTGACCTACTGGATGATCTTTCCGATACCTATCATCAGAATGCCTACAAATGCGTCACCGAACTCAGAAATATCACAGAAGAGTCTCTTTTGGAACTCTTCAAACAATGGAGAAGGGTGTACTATATTGACGGTCTCGTGATATATGTTAACGACATCGACAAATGGAATGCCCTTGGCCGCAAAGCAACATCCGGCAATCCTAACTATGCCATTGCCTACAAGCATCCTGATTTCTCAGAATCATTTGAAACTACTGTTACAGGAGTTACATGGAAAGTAAGCAAGTCTGGGGCGTTGAAACCAGTAGTAGAAATTGAAACAGTAGATACAGGAGATTGCAACATGGACAGCCCTACCGGATATAACGCTGGTTGGATTGCCGATATGGGCATTGCCAAAGGAGCAAAAATCATCGTCACCAGATCGGGAGGTGTTATCCCTAAAATTCTGGAAACCCTTCATCCAGCTCCACAACAAGAGGTGGAAGCTATGTGGGATGAAATGGCCCAGTGCCCTCATTGCGGGGAAGCTACCAGATGGGGTGACAAGCATATTGAATTGAACTGTACCAACCCTCTATGTCCAGGCATCCGTTTGGCTAAAATCATATTTTTCTATTCCATCGTTGGGGCCGAAAATATGGGCGAGGAAACGATTGCTAAAATGTTCGAAGCGGGATATAACTCTCTAAATGCAATGCTACATATAAAGTTCCAGGAACTTGTAGCCATTGATACAATTGGAGATGTAACAGCTAATATCATTCTGGAGAACAACAAGCGCATTCTTTCTGGAATTGATCTACCTACCTTGATGCAAGCAAGCGATCAATTTCCAGGCATAGGCAAAGTAAAAGCGCAACAGTTGCTCGATTCCTTTGAAGATGAAATGTTAGATGCCATATATAAAAATCAGTCAATTGTTGATTGGAGGCCAAAAGAAGAAGAGTTTACAAGTATGAGTAAAACACTCCAGTCATTCTGGAATGGCATCTCAGGATTCAAACGCTTCATCGAAATCAACGGGCTTTCAATTACTAAAGCTCAGAAAATTGAAGTAGATCAAAACGGCATCTATAAGGGAATGGCTATTTGTTTCTCCGGATTGCGTGATCCAAATCTTGAAGCCACGATAGTCTCTGGAGGGGGAACTATTGCCAGCGGAGTATCTAAAAACACTACTCATTTGGTTGTAAAGGACAAAAATGCAAATTCCGGCAAAATAATTAAGGCCAAAGGGCTTGGAATCCCTATTCTTAATATGGATGAGTTTCTATCATTCCATAATGGTTAGTTAGGTAGTTATTATTATTGGTTGGTAGCGGGTTTGTCGAAAGATAAATCCGCTATTTCTATGCTATTATCATATTTTTTCAAAATATGTTTTGGAAATAAGTTTCAGTTTCATATATTTGCACCAGAAACTGAAACAAATAAAGATATGGCTAAGAAAAATCAGCTCACAACAAGTGATTATTTGCCTTACGAGGAATACCAAAAATTGCTGGATGGTCTGCACAAGGACAAGAATTATAAATGGGAACTGTACGCAAGACTTTCATTCTGCACCGCTTGCCGAGCCTCCGATGTATTGAATTTCAAATGGAGTGACATTTTACGCCATTCCCAAATCACCGTTGTTGAGAAAAAGACAAAAAAGACTCGCAGCATTATCTTTAATGAGTCCGTTCAAAAAAAGATAGCCGAGTTGTACAAGCTCCTTGGCTCCCCGAATATCGATGAGTATGTTTTTCAAAGCTGCGCAAAAGACCATACTACAGCCTGGAGCATACAATATATCAATCGTAAGCTGAAGGAATTCAAGAAAAAATACAAACTTAAAATAACAAATTTTTCAACACATACTTTCCGCAAGACCTTTGGAAGATATGTGTATGAAAAGAACAACCGTAATGCAGAGAGCCTGATTCTTCTCAATAAGATTCTTAATCATTCCAGCATAGAAATTACCAAAACCTACATTGGTATTACTCAGGATGAAGTGAATTCAATCTTTAACTCCATCCAGTTCTAATTAGAGGGAATTCCCCATCTTTTCCCTCTAATTCCCCAAATTGAAGCGTGAACATTTCGCGCCCTTGCATATTCCAAGTTTGTCCGACCATTGGCTAATGACAATGATTTATGGCAGTAAAGCATGGGCGCAATTATGCGCATACATATAAATGTTCTAAATGTGGCAAGGATGTATATATTGAGAAATACATCCCCAAATCAGCTATGAGGCTGCAAATGTATAGCCACCAGTTGTGTCATCACTGTGCATATTGGGAAAAGTTTTTTTCCTCAGACATTCCATTTGAAATCATAGACGGGAAGGTGTGGACATACGGCCCGCAGATATTTACTGTGCTATCACGCCATCTCCCCGTACAAATACGCTATGTCTTTCATCCAGATGGCTCCATATTCCAGATGAACAACTCATTCAGCCTGGGAGATGCACCCAAAGAATACTCGCTTGCTGATACTGGGAGATTCATCAACCGAAATGTCTTCGAGAAATTATCCGATGGAAACGGTTATCATTGCCGTGCCATAGGGTGCTATGACCGTTACCATTGCTATTGGTATCATCCAGAAGAATTTGAAAAGAATGGCCCCTGGAATATCATCCCTGACTCTCACAAGATCGGGGATGAGCATTGTAGCGGATTCCTAAATAAAGAAACCATGTTTAATCTCTAATATATATCCATTATGAAAGCATTAACCATTATTGGACTCATCATCTTGATCCTTGCATTAGTTGCAGCGATAGTTTTCATTTCTATGATATTGTCTGCTATTAGTGCTATTCGATGTGAAAATTGCTCACAGAAAGAACTATGTAACAAACGAATCGAGGAAGGCAGAGTATCTATCTGTGAAGAGGAAATTTTCAATCAGCAAAACACTTCATTTCTATGATTTGTATGCTGCCGTGAGTTGAAACATCATTATTACATTAAATATCAACACTATGGTAAAGTTAACTAAAGAACAACTTCAAGAAGCATTGAAGAAACCTATCCTCACCTGTTCAGAGGAAGAAATTCGTTTTGCCCTTCACATTATGGGGTTTGATCTGAAAGAGTACCACCAGGATCAGGGGCGTGTAGCCTTTGAAATCCACTTCCGCAGAATCTATGTCATCAAGATGGAAGTGACTGGAGGTATTATCACCTTCAGCAACCGATGGGTGGTATTCAACGACAAAGAGGAAATACACCACCTCAATTTCGAAGAGCCGGAAAATCTCATCCTCATCCTCAATCTTTTCATCAACCTGTTTGGCAAGGCACTTCTGGAGCCTATCGGCTATCAGCCCGCCTACATCAAGGAATGGAGTTTGTTTGAGACTGGCGAAGAAGCAAAAGAGTTCTGGCAGACATTCCAGACCGTGCTGAGGGAGGTTTGCCCGCCAGCCGAACCCACAGAAGTCAAGCCCGAAACAGCCGCTGCTCCGCAGCATAAAAAGCCGGGTAAGGGCACGAAGAATTCTAAAAAGAAGATCCTTAGTTAAGGAATAGTGAGAAAATCCGTCCGATTGTCCACGAAATTGTGAAAAATTCACAGAATCGTGAAAAATCGGACGGAAAATGCTCACTTAGCGAGATTCATTAAATTCTCTTAATTTCTTCTCATTTCTAAAACATTCTATTCATTTTACCTCTATTCTAATAAAATAACAGGATATGGAGAACGAAACATTATTCAAACGCAGAATGTCTGATGAAGAAATGGCCGCTGCTTTTGTGGAAATCACCCAACGAAATGCTAATCCCAATGCAGTAGGGAGATTTGCGAAAAAGAACGGCTATCAGCGTATCAGACAAGTAGAAAATGGGCAACCCATCTATTATTACATCAAACAACAATAAAATGGCAACACCGGACATCATTCCATACAGCCAACATTATCGTTGCTATCGTCAAATGATCAACGGTACAAGCACACAGGCCGTATTGGAATATATCTTTGACGAGTACCTGGCCCGCGCCAAAAGGGGCAGGTCTGGGGAGTTCACCATCAAGTACAACCAAATATCCAATAACTGCAACCTAAAGTGGGAAACGGTAAAAACCCAGGTGGAAAAACTGGAAAGGATGAAATTGATTACGCTTGATGCTGATGGTGCATGCCTATTTCATGAAAATATTTTCACCAACCTTTGCTATGCTTTTATAAAATTAAGCAGCAATAAAGCACGAGAAGAGTTTGCTTGCGCTTTAGAGGCTGGAGATTATGAGAAATTGGCATCACTTGGGTATAATACTCTCCAAAATCGGATAGTATTATCCAAAAACGGAGAAGGTTCTCCAAAATCGGATAACATTATCCAAAATCGGAGAGATGTATCCAAAAATGGATATGCCTATCCAAAATCGGATACTTATTCCCGTATATTCTTATCCAAAATCGGAGAGATGTATCCAAAATCGGATATATTTGACCTCCTTTTCGATGAACTTTCTCCTATTTTTGGGGTAGAAGAAGCTCAAAAAGCTATAGAAGACATCTATTCTGGGAAGCCTTTGGAATATAGCCCCATTTATTTTCATATTTTGGGAGTTTTGACACTGGAAAAACTATCCAAAATCGGATATGAAACTATCCAAAATCGGATAACTAAAATAAATAATAAAAGAGAAGTTACTTCTCTTTCTTCTGAAGAAGAAATAGAAGATAACCAAGAGAAAGAAGATAATATGGGAAACTCATCGTTTCCCGACAATAACGGATTTGAAGATGTTGAACTGCTTCCAGCAATTAAAATAAATCAAGAAGCAATCAACCAGGCCAAGAGAAAAAAGAATCTACCGTTCCTCACCAGTTCCGAAATGGATATGTTTACACAAAGTCCCGATCTCGTTGTTGACAGACCGGATGCTTTGTTCATCTTCCAGCTTTGGACAATACTTAAAGAGTACTTCACCCAGGAGGTAGAAGATGAAGATGGTAATGTTTCCGAAAAGCAGATAAATCCCGATGGCCAATACATCCCAGTCGAAGTCTTCCTCAAAAATATTTTAGGCCCGGCCTTTGAAGCAACTGAAAGTGCAATCCAGATGGGCAAGTTAGAGTGCGAGAAGGGAACCTTCCAACTTAGCATTCCACAGGACTTCCAGCTTTCCGTTAACGATATGTTTATGATACCAGACTTCAACAGGATGAAGACTGATGACGATGATTACTTCCAGATTAGTTACGACCGTTTTCACGACATTACCGCCAAGGACACGGAGGAATCCGGGAAACCTGAAGGAATGCGTGAATCGGAATATAATAAAAGGTATCTCCAGGAAATCGTAAAGACGGAGGATGATGAAGATCGTTTCAGCCAGCTTACCGATATGGAATACTTTGTCTATGTCTTTATCGGCCAGTATTTCAAGATAGATGACACCACCAAGGAAATTATTGATGTACTGGACGAATATCAGAATAGAAAGTATGTTACGGGCCGGGAACTTGCCAGATACTTTATGGATCATACGGAGGTTAGTAAAGATGATTTCCTCGGCATTCTGAAAACACCTCTTAACGAGGGTGCGTTGGACTTGAAACCGGTGGGATTGTTCTCAGCCGATAAAATCAGGAAATGGAATCGCTTGCATAAGCAGAAATCAATAATCGAGATATGACGCACGACATAGACCATTGCCAAGGGGCGGGGCTGGAGATGTGTGAAAGTTGTAAGCGGTATCTCGCCTACAGGGAGGTGCGGGAAGGTAAATATAAGTACCCAGTCTATTCTTTGGAACCGAATCCAGACATCAAGAACAACAAATGTTGGTATTATTATGAGCAGATTACAGAAGAACAGACAGAAAAGGCGTGAAGAGGCTATCCTGAGGGAGCGTAGAGGTCAGGAACTATCAGATCATCTCCAGCATATCTCTGAACATCCGGAAGAGGAAATTAAGAGCTGGTGGAAGAATGTCTATCAATTGCCGCTTCGTGTGGATGAATATTGCCCGCATTACGCATATTCGGCCAACGGAACAATGGCGTTGACCTTCCAAACAGATGACCGGGAATTCATCAAGAAATTTATCGATACCGTTAACGGAGAGCGTGAGTCCCTGGCTAAGCCGGGGACATGGCGCAATGAGGGTGTGGACATCATAGCCGGTGACAGATTGGTATGCTTTGTCCGTGGGTGGGGACATCTTACAGGATGCGGGGCGTTGGCACTTCCTCCGGAGGTAGCGGCACTCATCCAAGACGGATTCATTGAATATATCATGGAACGGATAAGCGGCCCTCACGATGGAAATCAATAAAAACAATCTTCCCCAGGCAATAAATGCCTTGCGCCAATGCGCCAGGGAAAACCGGAATCAGCCATACGGTACTGGAATGGTGATTATCTCCAGTCTTTGCAACGATGTGGCAGATTATCTGACGAAAGAAATATTTGAACAATTAAAATCAGAGAAAAATGAAATGTGAATCTTACAAACAGAGGCTGGAATGCCTCGGTGATCGTGGGGCTGCATTAGATTATATTCTACGCCTCAACGGACTTTATGCTCCAACCCCAATAATTATGAGCATTCAGGCATCGTTGGATGAATATGAAAGGGTTGGG
Source organism: Bacteroidales bacterium (assembly GCA_029010575.1). Lineage (GTDB taxonomy): Bacteria > Bacteroidota > Bacteroidia > Bacteroidales > UBA932 > Coprenecus. The sequence continues at coordinate 86,017 of JAQXKS010000061.1, forward strand.
GGCGAGATGGGCATTGAAGAGATCATGATCATCCAGGAAAAAGAATTTGAGCGTTACCACAAGATTGTGGGTGATGATATTCGTTCAGCATATTCCCTGAATGAGTATGACCAAACGCTGCACCTTGCAAATGATGTTTTTGACCGTATGGAATCTCCAGCGTGTGAATTATGCGACCTGAGAGACAAGAAGGGCGAATGCAGGTATCCGGGCGGTCAATGCGAGGGATTTTATTATTTCAAGAAAAGGATAGGGTAATATAAAGCATTAATTATGAGCCGTACTTTTATTAGAAGAGAAGAAGAACAGGAATATCAGTGGCATGTACCATTCCGTTCCAAATGTTGTGGAGATCCGGATGGAGAGATTCCGCCTACAAGCGAGCGAGTGTATTTTGAATTGAAGGATCATCGCATCGTAGAAGGACAAATTGTAGTGGAGCCATCTGGATTCTACACTCTATATGACGATGACTGGCAGGGATGGAGCCAAATATTGAGATGGAAATTTAGATAATTGGTAGGCGGACATATCTCTAAAGGTAGATGATATTTATTTACCCGATATATTCATTTTTTCAATCTAATCGTTATCCATTCTTCTATTCTTATGTGAGAATGGTTCAATACATCTCTTTAGTGTTTAACTCTTAAAATTTTAGGTTTATGGCATGTAGTAAAGGCAGCGGCAAGGGTAAAGGAAAAGGCCCTGGAAAGAAAGGATGTTAAAGTCCGCCGCACTCAAACACCCTCGCATTTCTTCGGATTTGCGAGGGCTTTATTTTGTCAGTCGGTCACGCAAAAGTTCCACCATCTTTTCAAGATATTTTAACGCTTCACTGTGTTTGCTGAAATAGTTACCGGCAATATAACGGAAATGCGATGTGGGCGTTCCTTTTTCGGTTTCCTGGATAATTTTCATTTTGTCATTGATATACCAATAGTGCTGGCCAACCTCAACCTTCACTTCCAGCGGCTCGATCCTATGAAGCTTGTCATACCACACCTTACCATATTTATTAAGCTCAGTATTCAATCTTCTCTGGGCAATTATGGACATCGGTTCAAAATGATATTCGTGGAAGGTTACGGCATCTTTTTCGTGCATTGAGTAGGCACATTTCTTGGTCTTGTAATCAAACCAGCAGTACAGCTCAACTTCGTTGGTATTTGGGGAAATAGAACGGATAACACCCAGTTTCGTATCATTTTGGTTCCAAATTAGCACGCGATCATTGATTTTTGGAACGAATTTGGGCATAACCGTAAAATTTTTACGGCAATACTCCAGATTTTGATGGGAAAGTTGGATGTGAACTTGAAGCTGGTCTTCAGGGTTCATTTCCTCCAAGCCGGAAACAGGCACGGTAAGGCTTGCTTCGCAAAAACCCTCTGTGGAAATTTTTCCGCATATCTTGGCAATTTTCGTGTCACAATCGGAAATTATTACGGACTCATTGGAAAATTTAGCTACATCTCCGCAACCAAAGCCTTTATGATACCATTCAATAAATTGAGAGCCGGTAATCCCCTGACTATTGTATGAGGGAGTAAATTTTCCTAAGCGAAAATGGTGTTTTTGACAGAAGAGCTGTACGATTTCCCAATCAGCTTCGCCCTGGAAGGATTGGATAGAGAGAAGGTGTAAGACCTGACTTTCGGTTTTCATTTGAAGTTGTGCGAATCAATTAATGGAGCAAATATAATCACATTTCGATAATCTATACAAATGAATATAAAATTTCTTGCCCAAAAATCAGATCTAATTTTGGGGCCTCCGGAAAAAATTGGGATTGCAATATTAAGCGTTTTTATAGGGCCATAATGGAATTTTTGAGTGAATGGTAAGCTGGAGGGCGAAAAATGCGATATTTGCCTTATATTATAGAGGTATGTTAATGTAGGCTTCCCAGAAAATTCAATTTAATAATAAAGGCCGGGAAAAATTTTGGGAATCGAATATATCAAAATTAATGGGTGGCTGGAAGGGATTTTGTGGCTTGGTTCACTTTTGAGAAAACGAGATTGAAAATTTCGGCCCGACTATATTTATGGTATTCGCACCAGACTGACCACCCACCTCGCCATTTTTGCAACTTAACTACCTGTTACACAGGTAGTTAATCAGGTTCACTTTCCGCAAAAGTGAACCAGCCTCGCCTCGTGGACACGCGAAACGCCTCCACACGCCCACTTGCAGAACTCCCGCCCTAAAAAGCCAATTTATTGGCTTTTTTCACGCGAATAAGTTCCCCACCTGCCACCCAACTTGCGTAGGTGCAAAAACTCGCCCGCGACATTCGTGTGTGGGCTTTGCCTTGTGCGTGATGTTGTGCGTGAGTTTCGCGTGGACAAGGCTGGGCTTGCACACCCAAGGCCACGGACAGGCGAACTTCGTGCGGACGCTCAGGACAGTGCGTGTGATTTTCCTGGGCGCGGGGGTGTTTTTGGCTACGCCAAAAAGGTGCGTGACGCTCGCCCTAAACAGGCGTGACTGACGGGCCGTAGCGTTGCGAAGTTGCCCCCAACTTTGCATCGGCAATCAGCCAACGACCGACCTCGGCGGTTGTAACGAAGTTACAAGCAAGCAAGTTCCGAGGGCTTGTTTGCAAAGCAAACAAAATCTCGCATTATGGCACACAAGAACAACGCCGCTGTTGCTAACGAAGTTAGCAAAACCAACAAGTCAAACGCAAACCGCAAAGCCGTCAAGAACGAAGTTCTTGAAGCAAAGGCTCCCGTTGCTAACGAAGTTAGCAAGCAAGCCGAAAACAAACCCGTCAAAACCCAAAGGGTTTTGGAAACGAGGGCCGATTGGGAGCGCATCTTCGCTCACACAGTCACACTCGTGGCAACGCTTGCCAAGGGCAAAGCCCTTGCCGACAACTGCAACGAGGGCTTTCACTTCGTGAAAGTTGCCGACTCTCCCCACAGCAGGGCATACGCAAAGGCACTGCTTGCTGCTTTCAGCAGCAACAAAGCCGACAAGTTCCTCGGCAACTGCAAAGTGACTTGCATAGCAAGTCAGCCGAAACGCTACGAACTCGCAAGCCAAGTTTTGCTGAAAGCAAAACTCGTGAAAGGCGATGACAAGGCAGTCGCAAAGGTTCTCACCGAAGGTGAGAAAAAGCAATGCAAGGCTTTCTGCGAAGCACTGATGACGGCTCTTGCATAGCAAGACACCGAGCAAACCTCACTCGTAACCCACTCTTTCAGAGTGGGTTAAATTTTTTCTCTCTACGCGTGGACACACATAACACGCGCAATTATCGTGCGCACACATTTTGCGCCCAAGCACCCACACTTGCCCATATCGCCTCCACGCATATCGTGTGGCCTCGTGTATCGTGGCCACGAGTTCGTGATGCGCTCCCACTCCAGCACCCACAACGCCCTGTCGTGGCCAAATTTGCCACCGCAACGCAACACTTGTGGCCAATTCGTGAGTGGCCAGTAAAGCGCGTGGAAGTCAAAAAACGCTGGTGTGGTAGTCCACGAGATAGGCGTTGCTTTGAGCCTCCACGCCTTATTGTGGCCAATAGTGGGCAAGTTGGCTAAGCGCGTGGAATGGCACATACATCCCCAGACCAGTGTGATGGGCATCCAATGCAACGCCATGGACAGGCGTGGTAGTGTTGTGGGTGCATTATGGGCAAGCGTGGAGATGTGGTGGGTGTATGTTGAGAGCGTGTGGGCATAGTTGGGCGTGTTATGGATATGCGCGGACTTATGCTGGACGGATATGGATGCGTATTGGACGAGCGTGGACGAATGTTGGATATGTGTGGAGGTATGTCGTGGACAAGTGTGGACATATTCTGGAGGCGTGTTGGTATCCAAAAGCCTCGTGTGGACACCTTGTGGGCGTATGTGGTAGCCAAATTTGCATCGTGTGGAGGGCCACGATATGCACTATGGGCCTCCAGATCCGGCCATAGCCCAAACGCGTGGAGTTCCACGCATATTTGTGGGTGTCCACGATACGCAAGTTGTGGCCGGATGTCGTGGAGGCGTTGGAGTTGCGTGGCGTGAAGATGTGGCCAGGCATTATGGACGAGCGTGGTCGAGAGTTGCCTTGCTTGTGGCCAGGTCTGGATGCGTGTGATGGATAGCCGTGAGCACCCATTATGGGCGTGCTTGGACATCCACGAGGCTTTTCGTGGCCAAGCGTGGATGAGCGTGGGGCTGTGCCATGGCCATGTGTGGATACATGATGGGCCTGTGTCGTGGACAGATGTGGGCAGATGATGGATGCGTGTGGACATATAGTGGGCATTCGTGTGGCTCCACGCCTGATCGCGTGGCCGTGTATCATAACGCCTCCACATCACAGGAGCGTGACATGGCCAAGTGGGAGCGTCCAGACATCAGGGCTATGCCCTATCGTGGAGGCTTGTATGTGGGCGTTCTTAAAAATTTCCGAAGGAAATTTCAACATCCCGTCAGTCGTGAAAAAAGTTTGGAAGTATCAAAAAGTCGCCTTGCCTTTGTGACAGATTTCAATTCGATTTCGACCGCAAAGATTTTGGATTGGAATTGAGGAAATGGAATTGTGGTTTGATTGTATGCTTGCTTGCATACATACGAGGGAGCGAGAGAAGAATTGTCCATAGTCACTGAGTTCTTTGACATACGGAGTTGTTCCACAAGTGAGTGTGTACCTGCATCTGATGCGTTACATAGGCGAACACACGACACGAGCAACACGAGTTATGCGAGTATCGCAAGTCTGACTTGCTGAAAGCACAATTCAAACGAACAACAAAGGTTTGATGCCTAATGCGCCATACACGCTCCTGTGTATGCTCGTGACAAGCCGAGAAAAGGACTGCCTTGCATAAGCCAAAGGTATGCTCCAAAGTCAGAGTCAGGCAAAACAAAAATTTTTCTCAACCCACTTGCAACGGAAGGCGGTTGTAGGTGTACACAAGTACCCGACAAAGGCGGGAAAGCCGAGCCAATTATGGCACAGATTTCTAACACTACCAGCATCAAGTTCAATGTAACTTTCGGCATTCTCTCACACGACAATGTGCCTGCAAATGCAGCCGTATTGCTCAACGAGTGCAAGAAACGCATCAACGGCGAACTTCAGTCAGTCACTGAATTTCTCGCTATCGAGGGCGTGAAATCCACCAAGGAAACCGACCTCATCGTACCTGTGCTTGCCGTAATGCTTGCAGACACAAGGGAGCGTGCAGGATTTGCCTCCGAGTACAAGGTGTGCATACTTGACGGGGCTGAAACAGACTCCAAAATCAGGGCAAAGTCCCTCTTCAGCAAGTACCTCAGGAGCAATGTTGTGTACAAGAGCAACAGTGAGGGCGCACTCAACAAGGCACTCGTACTCGATGACGGCTTGCGCCTTTCGGGAACTTCGCTGAAAGTGACTGAGAAACAGCCTATTTTCTCAGCAAAGGGCAACGAACTCCGAGTGATTATGCACCAGACTGCACAGGCCGTATGCAGACAGGCAACAATGCGCAAGGACATCATCGGCAAGGCCAAAGCAATCTACACAACGGCCTACGAAGAGGCCACTCCAAAGGCCGAGGTAAAGGCTACGAAAAAGGAGTCAAAACCTGCAAGAGCAACCGCATAGCGACACCCACATACAGACACGATGCACCCAGCCCGAAAGGGTTGGGTGCTTGTGTTTATACGCATACGCGCCCATATACGCACACGCTCACACATTATGCGTTGTGTCGTGTTAAGCGCGAAAAATCGAAAAACACCCCAGAGTTGAACCCATCAAAATAGGCACAAAATGGAACTTTCAGCATTATTATCAGAGGCACAAATTCGCTCAATTCAGAGCAATACCCGTGAGGAAACCGTAGAGGACTGCATCGGTGGAATATGTTATCAGTACGGAATTGCATTTGACTCCCAGGCACAGGAAAGGGTGCGCTACATCAAGCGTTTCAATCAGTCCACAATCGTGTGCATAAACGAAGAGGGCATAAACTTTTTGCCCGTAATTCGTGACAAGAATTTTGCTAAATGCGTGGGAGAGCGTCTGAAGCGTGGCGGTGTAGTATGGATGCACGACAATACCTTCAGGGAAGTGACTTGGAACAACTGGAAGCATACATACGCAATGTTGTGTCCGAAAGTGCCTGTGTACACAAGTGGGGAACTTGACAAACCAAGCAAGAAGGAGTGTGCCGAAATCAAGGAAACCCGTAGGCTCGATAGGTTCTTCAACGAGATGAAATCCGTGGATAGATACAAAAAGATGGGTAAACGAGGATTTAATGCTAACTTTGACGAACTGAAGCGTAAGTGGCAAATTGCCGAGTTTGACAAGCAGTTCTATGCGACAAAGCGTAGGGCAAAAGAAATAATGCAGCAGGTGGAACTTTAGCGAGATTTTGTTCCCCGGCAGCGGCCCCATAGGAGCAATCCTGTGGGGCTTTTTTATGCCCCTATGCGAACAAATCAAAATGCAAACGACTATTCATTAAAAAGACAGAAAGCGATGAAAGTACTCAAAATTTCAGCAACCCTTATTCTTAAATGCGTTGAGTTAGCCATTTTGCTGGTGGCTGTGTTCTTACTCTTCGGGGAACCCGCAGATAATGGCTTGATGACCTTGAAATTTATGTTATTGAAGTTTACCAGTATCCCAATGTTTTGGGCTGTGTACAAACTCGATTGTTTGGTAAATAAATGGTGGGGTATTAAGGAAAACCCTGAGGACAATATGGTATAAAAATCAAAGAAATATGGAAATAACTAATCCACAATACTTCGTGGAGCAGGTGAAGTATGCCCACGAGATAGGTGACAATACTCTTTTGGAATGCCTGGGAAGACTTGCGTACTACGAGTCCGGCAAATGCGAGGAACATCCAGATGGTTGGCCGTATGATGACTATCGTTATTGTAGTCAAATACGCCTCCATAAAGATTTTGATGAACATAGTTTCGTATGGTCGTGGACGGATCGTAACGGCAAACTCATAATGAATGGTGGCCTGATATTTCACGGAACTCCGGGTTTCCCAGATACAAGCCATAGTGTGACATTAGACCGTGCATACGGTTGGCAAATTCATACATAGGAGATAAACGCAATGATACTTGCATTTTACGCGGTTGATAACTCACAAGGTTACAACCGCGATTCTTTTATGGGCATTAATGCGAACACCATTCTTGACCGGCTGGAGTTATTGCCGCCGGAGGAAGTGAGGTGCTATGATATGAGCAGATTTCAGGCAACGGAAGATTATCCAGCACTCAACGCCTTTGTTGAAGACTACAACAATGAGGAATTAGATAATAGCGGCTGGTGGTGTGTAGCAATAAAAACTGAATAATATGACAAATCTTGAAATGCTCAAATGGGGCATCCAACATATAGCCGAGAACCACGGCTTCCACGCAAGCGTGGATTGCTTGGAACAAGAAGGTGAGGTATGTATATGGGGTGGATGTAATGTGCCAACCCTTTCGGATGTTCAACTCTTATGCGAGGATCTGGGGATCGACAGAGAGTGCATCTACGCAGATGATGATTGCGGAATTGATGTGTTCATCACCCAGAGCTGGTACGACAATAAAGCGCATCTCCCTTATAAAAAGGGTATGGAATTCTGGAGGCGCAACAACTAAAATGTTAAAAATTTTTCACGAAGTGGACAACTTTTCACTCCGTGGTTTTCTATTCTTATTCAAAAGCAAGTAACCAAAATGGAAACAAAATCATTCTTCGGCGAGCAGGGACTCAGCAGTACCCGCGCCAATCAAATCGCAGAACTCGCAGATCGTTATGCTGATAAGGCAAAATCCGAGATCGCAAATGTCAAATTCTACACAGAGGGTATCCGCATTCCGGGCGAGGAACCAATTACGGTTTCAGTAGGTGTGGATAGCGATAAATTTGCACACGCAGTCAATTGTCTGGAAGAAATCATCCAGTGCAACTCCCTCATCGCTTTCTTCAGGGAAGCCATCAAGGAGAAGGAAGCACTCACAAAAGAAGCAAAGGCGTGGACTGATACGGAACACCGCAACGAACTGGCTGCAAAGCGTGCGGCCCTCGTTAAGCCGGTGTGTGTAGCCGCTATTACCGAAGACGATGTAAAGCGTGGCTGGAGTGTAGGAGAACAGGAGAAATTCCTGTCCCTCCAGACCGAGTGTTCCGTGTACGGCAAGTTCATACACAAGGACGGAGCATTGGACTTTGCCCGCAAAGACTTGCTGGATAAGATGCGTAACCCTCGCATCGTAAAGGGTGAGGGCCGGGACATAACGGTGACGGAGTTCGCCCCATCGGTAGATTTCGAACTTGTTGATGAGGTCTTCCAGAAACTTCAGGCAACTTGGAGAGAAAAGCAGGGAGAACTCAACGGAATGAAGAAGAAGATTGAGGATGCCATCTTGAAGGACTCGCTGGATAAGATAGACACTTACAATATGGAACTCACCCAGTACAACAACGCAAAGAAGGCCCTTGACCGCGAGGAAGAGGAAATCGTGTGTGCAGAGGTCAAGAAACGCGCCGAGTTGCTGGAGAATGTCCAGAACCTCAAAATCGTTGTGCCGAAGAGATTGCAGGGAATATTCGATAAGTTGACGAAATAATTTGTTTTGCCAAATCAGCTAAGCGTGGTACAGAGGGATAAGCCCGAATCTACGCTGAATGTCTGGGAGAATTATGCCAATAGTGCTAATTGCACAGCTAAAGACAATATTAATTTAATTCAACAATTGCTTCAGCCTCAAAATAAACGACTCTAAGATGGTGGAATAATCCGGAGAGTTTTGTTCTTGTTCTTGCCTGAGGGTGGAGGTTCTTGCTCTTGATATTGTTTTTGCTTTGTCGCGTAATTCTTCCAGACAAGTTGATTTTTAATATTCTCAGATATGGGCAGCGTAATTGTTTACTATCACTACAGTAACGGTATCAGGTATGCCGGTACTCATTGCAAGATATTGCCTTCCAGGGAGAGAGCGAGGGCGTGGATAAGGTGGATGGAGGCAAATATGACTGGGTTTGTATTTGATGAAATGCAGTAGAATTATGGAAATCACACTTGAAATAAAGGATAGAAAAGAATTGTCCGAACTGACTTGGCTCCTTTTCGCAGGTGTATGCTACACCGAACAGTCCGCGATAAAAGGTGGGTTCTCTAAGGCACAAAAACTTAGAAGTGCCCGACTGCAAAGAAAACTAATGAAGCAACTTAAAAAACAGATACGGCCATGGATCCAAAAGAGTTAAGAATTCCCCTCGATATAGAGAATATATGCGAGGCCGAAGACGCTGCTTGGGTACTCAATTATGAGCAGATAGTAAAATGCGAAGAATTTATGCGCCAACTCATACGCAACTGGTTCTCACACTTTACAGAGGGCCACGATGAGAGCTGCCCAATAGATGTCGAAATATGCCCAGATCAGAATGGTCACGATGGGGTTTGCGGACTGAGTTCGCTTGAAATGCCTTGGTGCATAGGTCTATTTCAGATTCCTGGTGAGGGTACGATATGGTTTATGTGGGAAGGTGGCAGGTGTCAGGAACTTGACGATATGCCTACCTGGGAGCAGATGGAAATAATGCGTGATCTTGAACGATTTTATGAGAGAGGTTAGATTATGGGACTTATTACGATTTACTTCAAGCCATACACATTTCAGGAAGCGGGCGATAATTATAAAGGTACAGAATATTTCAAGGATATGAAATGTAAAATCCCTATGTGTCGTGATCCTTGGGTGTGCCACCGTAAAAATCATATTGCCATTATCAATGGATGGCGTTTTAATGCAATAAAAGTCAACTAAAATGAAAACATATCAAGAAATGAAAGCGGCATTCGACCAGATTCGTGATGACGCTATGGCTTTCATTCAAGAATATATGGAAGCACACGCTGGTAAGGATGCCGACTTTGTTGAACATTCTTACACATGGATACCAGTTGTATTTGACTGTGCCACTTGCGATGGTGAAATCGCCACCTGTGACTGTATCTATATGAGAAATGGAGATGTCTATATAGACTATTCCAATTCATATATGAACGGAACTTGCAAATTAAAAAATGTGCCTACAGAAGCATTGCTGGACATTATAGATAGTTTGGATGAATGCTTATTTGAAAATGTAGAAGATGAAGATTAGGATTAAGAGGGACTGATATGGCACTTACATACAACGGAACCACAATAGGTACAATCGTCATTAAGCAAGGCTATGACGATATTGAGCGCAAGTTTACCATCCAGATACGCCAGGGCAACTGCCTTGCCGTTCTCATTCATGTCAGGAAATCTACTCCGGAAGAACTTGAAAAACATCCAAATGGTAGATATTTTCACATTCTCTACACTTTCTTTGGTGATGAACAGCACCTGAAGAATATGCTCAAAAATGAAGGAACCGTACTGTTTGACAAGGTGGTTAGCATCAAGCTAAATATGTTCTACAAAGAGAATTACACCCTTCTCAAATACTTCGTCCTTTCAGGATTCAAAGTTACCTGTTTTTATAAAAAAGTATAAACTCTTATGAAAAAGATAAAGCAAGCAATTCACCGCTGGATTCTTCGGCGTGTGGCAAAGAAATACGGGTATGAAATCGTAAATGCCTGGATATTCTTCACATTCAATTATTCCTTCCCAGGAGGTAATCCAAAAGTATGGATGGAGAATGAGTATGGCAAGTGTATGGGAGATCACTTCTACGGAAAGTTTGATTACCTCTATGAGAAATATGGGAGTCATGCGGTTATGGGGATGTTTTGGTGTGAACTGGGCATACCGTACAGAAAGCAACTCTTTGAATTTTTCCGCACTTATTACGCAAACCCTCAATACTTCAAATAGTATGGACACAAATATTGAAATCAAGTCTATCACAGCTGATGTTGTTGTGTTAGATTACGCCTCTGGAAGCGTTGATTTTATCGAACTTCCAATTGGAGTAAAAGAAAGCGAGGATATTGAAGATTATCTGACCGAAACGCTTGGGTATCGTATGTCTGACATTTACTGGATGGGTGCTTCCAATTCCGGGGAATTCCCAGTGCATTTTGAAAGGAGTTGCGACTATGATTGAAGTAAGAATTTTTAATATTGATTGGGATACCGACAACGAGGTCATTCCAGAACTTCCAACAGAAATTAATGTTGAGTTATCTGAACCGTTAGGATTCAGCATAAAAGACGAGGAAGAATTAGCTAATTTTCTTTCCGACTATATATCTGACACTTACGGCTTTTGTCACTTTGGATTTGATTATAAAATTATCTCAAAATGAAAACAGTTTACAGCATTTATAAAGACGGCCAGCTCTTCACAAAACAAGTATTCAATAATATCGGAGATGCTAAGCAATATATAGATGAGATGATTCATTCCCTTTTCCCCGTCTTGGGACTGGATGCAGTCGAAGAACAGGTTGAAGAATGTGACTGGAGGAATTATGTGAGTGATTCATACGACTTGTACTTTGTCGATTATCGAGATAATCTGGATGCGAGTTTCAAAGAACTGAACGCTTGCATTCAAAAGAATGAGTTATATCCGTTGAGTGAACATCTGGATGAATGGTGGGAGTGCCCAGAGAGTTATGAACTTGGGCAAATCCGTGCCAGGATGACTGAGGACGGATTTGAGGAAGAGTTTGAGGCTCACGAAGATGAAATCCGTGAATGGCTCTGGGAACACGATAAAAGCGAACCTATCAAGGATTTGATAAGGAATACTACAACTCTGGCCCTCTATTATGACCTTGGGTATAATGCTGACGGATGGCACGAGGCTTTCATGTGCACCCCTTGGCGTAACACATCAGAAAAACAGGAAGTGGCTAATATCCGCAGAATTCTTGGCATCAAGAAAGGTAGCCCTGAAGATAAGGTGCTGGCTGGAATCGTGGCAAATGCAAGCTATGGTGGAAATCTTCGTATCTATTTTCCGATGGATGACTTCTTTTCAATGCTCACCTACGATAACGATAAAGATTTTCAGACAATCCGTTTTGATGGCATATTCCCGATTGGCATTATTGATACCGTTCAAGGCTCAGGTTGGTATGAAGAAATCGAAATCCATAAGGAATTTCCATTCAAGCGTGAGAACTTAATATTCTCAAAATGTGACCATTACAGTCTGGAAAGTATTTATGGACATTTTGATGATTGGGCAAAAAATTTCCCGATGCCGACCTTTCTGAAGCGTAAGCCTACCAGCAAGCGTGTATTGAAAGAGTCTGAAAGCTCAAAGGAATTGAAGCTTCAGGCCGAGTATGATGCTACTTTCAAGGCTGGGAGCTGTACTTTTGGCGATACCGATATGAGCCGACATAGAGATGTTTACTATGACAATAATATCCCATGTGGATGGCATTGCCCTCATTGTGGACAGTTTTGGATTGATTAATAATTTACTGATATGAAAATACCGACAATCAAAGAGGTGGCCGATTTTCTGAAAGAGGCTACAGAAGGCATGTTGGCAAGGGAGCAAGAGGAAGTAACTTATCACCTGGCCCTTACCGATAAGGTTGCAATCGTTGTAGCGTGGGAGCCTGGCTATGATCCGGAAGATGCCAAAACTAATAAGTATATCGCTGAAGATGGGTGGGGCATCAACTGGAGCCTCCGTTTGAGAGATTCCAGTTATTTCACGAATGACTGGGATTATCTCAACGAAATGGCGGGCATAACCATTTACGAAGGTGAAGAGGAAGACGGTTTTATCGGTTTGGCTGAAGAAATTATGGAAATGGCTGATGATTTCCATTATCTGTATCCATCTATCTGGATTAAACTTCCAGACGGTCGTGAGGTAGATTTATTGGATGATGCCTACTATGTCAGCAAGGATGATGAACTTCGTAATGAAAAGCGTGACCTCACCGAATTATGGTGGTATTATCATGGCTGGAACTACGATGGCGGTGAAACCAAGGAAACCCTTCGCACTTGGGCCTCTCATCTTGCTCATTACTACGGAGATTATGATGAGGACTTTCAGCAATTCGTAAGCGTGGATGCCCTTACCGAAATAATTTTCAATGCCTTAATCAAGGAGGACTGAGTATGAAAGAATCTCGTAAACAAATCTTTGATGATAAAGAATACAAGGTTCATGTTTTCTGGGGAACTGAACTCGCAAGTGCCGTGGAAGAAGGTGACTTTGAGGAAGCGATACGAGCCTTGAACAATGAAGTTGTGGAACATACTGAAAGGGTATTTTACACAAAAGAAGAGCGAGACGCTTACCTTCAGGGTATCAAAGATGCAGATGGTTGGGAGAAACATTATGTTTATCCAGTGAGTTATGGTGAACCTTTATGGATTCCCAAAGAAGGAAGCAGGGTGCGTTTCATTATGCTTGCTCAAATGCCCAGTTATATAATTCCCGTAGTTTGTGGTGTAATTACTCCAGAAGAGTATGTAGATTATTACGGCCCTGAAGGGCAGGAAGACATCGATAACTATGCGAAATGGGCAAGAGAAGAGTTGGAGCCTTTGCTGCATTCTAATGAACACGAAATTTCCTTTACATACCTGGAGAATGGTGCAGAAAACCCAGACAGTTATTTCACTCATTTCCCAATTTTCGGCAAAGCGTGTGATGTTATTCCTATGCTAATTTTTGCGTTCCATGACTGACAACCTTTTCCCCGCCCTAATAGACAACAAAAATGTCTGTATGGCTGATCTGGGTGGCTGGCTGGGAGATGGATTTGACATCACTGCTTACTACTACGGAGAACACAAGTGCGCCTTCTATCGCAACGGATTGCTTTGGGAGGGCACTTGGAATTCTGCTTCCAACATTCTGAGACTGACGCTGAAGGAATTCGGCAAAGACGAAGCCTTCCAGGAAATGTATCAGAATGTACTCCACGAAGTCGGCCTTTTGACCGATGGTTTGGTTGCTACCGCAAGTGAGAATATTCTTGCAAACGGTATCCAGCAACTCGTTATTGAATTCTACTGGGATGAAAATGAAATGTAATATGAAGTACACAGTCGATGAAAACCTGAGCAATTTCAAGTTTTGGTCAGGGGCAAAAGACCGAGCCGAGTTATTGACCGGCTCCCAACTTGACGAGATCGGCGAGGCTTTGGAGAGGGAGTATGCAGACGGGGAGAAACTGCCTACCGATACTGAAATCAATGACCTTTTCTGGTTTGACTTTGAGTATGTATGCGGACTTATTGGCCTTATGTATAAGGAAGACGGGGATGTGTACGACTCAGACAGCTGGAAAGAACACGCTGAAGAGGTTATCCAAAAGGCATACGAAAACACAGAGGGTGTCGCATTTCTCCACGATGTATTTTGGGATGGATTTGCTGATGAGACCGATTTGGATGAGTTGAATTCAGATGGCGAAATCCGCGAAGAATTCCAGGATTATGTGCAAGATAATTATGCTGACCGAGCAGCTGATGTGTTGGAAGAAAAGATACCGTTCATTCCAGAAGAAGCGCGTGAGGATTTCATTGCCGGTGACTGGGATATGAATGCTTCTGATGACTTCAACGAGGCTCTTTTCTTTCACTGGTGGGATAAACATCAAGACGAATACAAGGAGGACTAATTATGGAACAAGAAAAAATTATAGGTTTCAATGAGTATTGTCAGCAATATATCGCTGAACATATTCACGAATACACCGACCAGACGCATTACATGTGCGATCTCGGCAATACACTCACTGAAGGCCCTAATTACGATGGGACTTTGACATACTGGACTAAAAAGGCTATAGAATACTTGGGAGAGTGGTTCTATGAGGCCGGTCAGTATTGGCAGTATGAGAAGGATAACTTCGGTGAGGTTTACCACAACCCCTTTGAAAATCCGGAAGCCTATATGGTTTGTATGGTCATCGAGGGCGTAAACGATATTATTTCTCAGTGCAGTTTCATTTGGGAAAACTGGAATGAGGAAGTAGAACTGACCGATGAAATTGCGGATCAGATATGTAAAGAGATTTTTGAAAATAACTATCAAGTTCGTTGGGCAGAATGAAACAGAAAATAACTGAACTGTCACACAATGACCTGGTAAATATCTTATCCACCGCGTTATATGGTTGCGATTATTTGAGCGCATCTTATGACCACGATTTCTATAACAA
Organism: Bacteroidales bacterium; assembly: GCA_029010575.1. Classification (GTDB taxonomy): domain Bacteria; phylum Bacteroidota; class Bacteroidia; order Bacteroidales; family UBA932; genus Coprenecus. The sequence goes on from JAQXKS010000061.1 coordinate 101,135, forward strand.
TCTCAATGATTCTCAGAAGCAAGGCAATTGCTTTGAGGATGCGCTGGCCGATGTTCTTCTGAATGGAGGTGCTATTACAATTATCGACTATTATGCTGAGGGCGATGTGAATGGTAAGAAGGGTAAGCTGATAGATGATGACAATGCCGAATACACGCTAACCCTCCAGGATTTTCTGGATGGATGTAGTACGAGAGAGGGCCATCGTTATGCGGTGGAACTCTTGGTCGAAGAGGATGGTGACTACTACACCGCCAATAACCTATTACAAATCATAATGTTTGGAGAAGTAATCTATGGCTAATTACACAAAAGTGACCAGCGTTGAGCATCTTGGGCAGCTGGTAGATGAAGGTAAGACCGATTTCTTCATTTGCCTCAACTTCGGCATAAGGTCTTCCAAGTTTATTAACAGAGGTGATAACAACAAGTTTTTCATCTGCAACCTCAGCGATGATTCCGAACAGGAACTGACTGCTGAGGAACTGATGGACAAGAAGTTCACCAACATCGGCGAAGCCATCACCAAAGGTGCTTTCTACTGTGAGGAAGATTAGGAGGGCTGGATATGACAGACGGATATATTAATATGTTCATTGACATAGTGCGGACAAACGAAGAGATTGAAGCCGTCTATAAGCGCAGCTATGAAACAAATTACCGTGGAATGACCTATGAACAGGGCGTGCGTGCAATGTATGAATGGCTGACTGGAGAAAGAGAGGATCCGCCGTTTGATATGGACTAATACCTATGCGTATGAAACAGAAATTCAACATCGAAGTACCGTTATTTCCAGGTTATTATGAATCCTGGCTGTATTCTTCAGATGATGACTACTATGAAGTCGAAGAAGAAATCAGGTATTACCAGGAAGAGTACGGCAAGAAACTCACTCAGGATGATTTTGAGCTTGACTTTAAGCGTTATTGTGAGGATATGAACGAGGCATTTGTGAAAGCATTTATGGATGTTGCTCCAGACTTTGTGCTTTCAGCAAAATACACCAATATGGTCTCGCCGTCATACTACAATTATAGTACGGACAGAATATACGCTGATGTCAAGTTCGCCCCTAATTGGCAGCGTGAAATGAAAAAATTCATTGCCGAGAATGAAGAATGGTTGGCAAAGAAGATTCACGATGACTGGACATCTCGTAGTGGTTTCATTTCATTTATTGCGAACTATGCCGAAGATTTCTATGAAAAGTTGTTCACAGAGATGGACGAAACCTACATTCACATTATGCTCTCCTATATGTTGGTGCGCAGTAACCCTGACATTGAAGCACACCTTGCTCTGGATTGCAGAGATAAGGTTCCTATGTATGAATACATTCACCTTAAAGAATCAGTGCAATTATGACACAAGCAGAACTCACATTTTTTGAGATGGTTCCCAGAGCATTGAGAGACATTGCTTCGGAACTCCACAAACTCAACGAAAACAAACCCGCCCAGGTTGAAAAAGAACCTGAGACAAAAGAAACCCCGGCTACGAAAGACTACGGAAAACTTTATTGGGATGAAAACCGTAAAGCCGTGTTCGTTCCTATTATCAATAAGTTCCTCGATGCCAAGAATTTATGCGAGGAAGAGAAGAGCTGGTATGATGCGATGGAACTTGCCAAGAAGAACGGCAAAGAACTCCCTTCCAGAAAGGAAATGCTTATTCTCGCCTACTTCGAAGATGAAATTAATTCTATCCTTGAAGCAAACGGTGGTGACAAACTGGATGGATGGTATTGGGCCTCCTCGGAGTCCAACTCCAACATCGCGTGGACCATGAACTTCAGCAATGGTTACTTGTACACCTACTTCAAGTACCTCGACATCTATGTGAGGGCAGTCGCGGCCATTTAGTTGGGTGTTAACACTTTGTATGTACGCACCGCCGCTTTGACGCGGCGGTGCAAATTTCGCAAAATACTTCGGTTCCGGCTTTTCTTTTCTTGCTTGCTTTTATCGTTCCCACTCTGGGAACAAAGGCCGGAACCTTTTTAATAACACTTACAATATCTGAAAATGAAAAAAACAATGATAAAGGGCGATCTGAGAACATTCAGGTCGGCTGAAGTCAGCCTTAGGATGGCAGTCCTGGAAGTGTTAAATCATTTCGGCGAGTACGGTTTGGAAGTGGTTGAGACCAAACTGTTCGGAACCCGTGATGGCCGCAGCTTCCAGGTTGCCGCCCTTCGGCTTCATTCCAATGGACTTCAAATAAAAGACAAAGAACGCTCAACTGAAGGGTGGATATTCGCTTCTATGAATGGAGGTGGCGAGGTTAGAGTGTGTGCTGAGGATATTGCAGAGGCGTTGTTGGCTGAAGAAATATGGGAGGGCCGAGTATGAGCAAGAGGATTATGAAAGAAGAACTCATCGAAATCATCAATGAGCATATCGGATTGTGGTTGAGTGATGAGGGTGAGTTTCCATTCTACTACCGACTTGATCGTGACCATATTCTATGTATTGAAGAAGATGACTGGGATGAGACCGAGCTACAAATCTTCCTGAAGGAAGAGACGGGCGATGATAGATGGCCGGAAGACACTATCTATACAGAGTCTATTACAAAGGATTATAATGAAGATGGTAATGGAAATGAGTTGGTGGAAGCAATTGTCGCATCTATCCTTCAGTCACTTGGCTATCCCTCCTATACTGACGAAGATTTCTTATATGTCTTACAGGAAACAACGCTGTTGTGTTATAATCTTTGCGCTGGTGATATGCCAGTTGAAGCGCAGATGGGCTTGTTCGAAGCGATTCAAGATTTGGCCAGGGAATTCTGTGAGTCCGAAGATATGTCCGAACCAAGTGAACAACGAAGAAATAAGTTAGCATCATTCATTAACAAAATGCTGGGTTAAACGCCCAGCTTTTTTGTTAAAAAGTGGACAACTTTTCACTCCTATAAGTCCCCCGAATACTATTCTTAAATGCAAGCAATATGAGGACAAGGAAATTCAAAACAAAGGAAGGTGAAAACATCTCTGTGACCTTTGCTAATACAGGCTGTGTTATCGTCAAGGATAAGAACGGCGAGCATGAGTTTGGCGAGTGGCAATTCCATTCTGAATCTGGGTATTTATGGAAACAGTTTGGTAAAAGCCCCCACCATAATATATGGTTCAGAGATGCGGCTTCTTATGTTGCACAATACTATTTACAATACAGATATTATGAAAACAATTGAATTGGGGGAAATAATACTTCCCAACAGAATCAAAATAACGGATCCCGGCTATTTCCCAGAAGAATGGTGCTGCAATGAAGCAAATATTCTTCCTGGCATTTATAAATGTGAAGCCATTCAAAAACACTGTGGTAATTGGGGCAATCGCATTTCCGAGTTGCGTATTCAGCATATCGATTATCCAGATGTTATATGTATGGAAAGTTTTCCTTGGTCTGTGGGAGTTGATTCCGGGCAGGCGGGGTTCTTCGATGCTGAAGATTACGAAAATAATAGCAAAAGCGAAGAGTGGTATTCGAAAGTCTGCGAAATCACCTTGCATGAGCCTGATTGTGGTAGCGTCAATGGTATTGGCGTAGTAGCATCAAGCGGTTATGGTGACGGTGCTTACGAATGTATATATGGGACAGATTGCAGCGGTAATGTTGTTGCCCTTCAGTTGATTTTTATTAATGAATCAGTGGAGGTTGGTGACATTGTTAAGTGGTACGATCCAGCCCTCAATGACTATCCCGAAGAGGAACGCGAGTTGGCTAAGAATCGCCGTTTCAAAGTGGTTGGTGTTAATGGAGAGGTTGTTCTCATCCAGGAAATTGATGAGAATGGTGAAATTGATCTTCAGGGCACCGAGGCAGAAGTCTTTGATAGTGAACTTGAAATAATTGAATAATATGGAAGACAAAATTCTTCAAATGTTCTTCGAACCTGAGCGATGGAAGTATGCCATTAGTAAGGGTATTGTTAAGGACATACGCAAAGACCAGCTGTATCAGTTGGCAAAACCGGAAGTGCGTATTAATATCTATCAGGCAATGATGGAGGGCCGTTATCGCATTTCACCTCCGCATACGGCCAAGATTCCGAAAGACACTCCTGGTGAATTCAGGACGGTATATGTGAATGAACCTATTGACAGGGTTGTTCTCAGTATTGCAAACGACCTTCTATTTGAACTTATGCCTGAGATGATTCATCCTCGCTGTAAATCCTATCAAAAGGGTATTGGTTGTGGCAAGGTTGTTCAGGAAGTCAGCACCAAGATATGTCAGACGAAAGGTAAATGTATTGGCTGGAAGTCCGACCTCAGCAAATACTTCGACTCAGTGCCTCTTCGCTACATTGATGAGGTATTTGATAAGGTTGAAGCAAAGTATGGCAAATCTGTATTGATAGATGTTATTCGTGACTATTATCACACAGACATCTACTTTGGCGAACACGATCAGCTACAAGAAAGTTATCAGTCATTGAAACAAGGTTGTGCAGTTGCAGCCTTCCTTGCTGACGCAGTTCTTTACCAACTGGATGAAAAGATGTCGCAGTTTAAGGGGGAATATATCAGGTATTCTGATGACTGCCTATATATCGGAGAAGATTATGAGGCGGCAATGAACTGTATGTCTGAAGAACTGGGAAGGATGGAAATGAAACTTAATCCGAAGAAAGTTGAATATCTGTCAAAGGACAGGTGGTTCAAGTTTCTTGGCTATTCTATCAAGGGTTCTGACATTTCCCTTTCAGTCACTCGCATCAAGAAATTTCAGAAGGAGATTGAGATGCGTACAATAAAACAGCGAGGAATATCCCTCGATAGGGCCATTCATTTGGTCAATAACTTCTTGTATAAAGGCAATGGCGAGTTCAGTTGGGCAACGCAGATTCTCCCAATATGTAATGTTCGTAAGGACATCGATACCTTGAACACATTCGTTATGGATTGTTTCAGGGCGGTTGCCACTGGGAAACGCAAGATTGGCGGTCTCGGCTATATGGTGAATAAACAGGACGGTTGCATAGCGAGAGGTATTGGAAGAAATGTGAAGGCCAATCGCGCTAAGACAGAAAAGCTCTTTTCTGGCTATTTAACGCTGGGGTGTATGCAGAATGCAATAAGGACACGCCGGGCCGTTTACAATACTCTTGTATCATCGCTATAATCCATAAGTCAGCACAGATTGATGAATGAAGAATGATGTATTTCAGTGTAACAGCTTTGAACCAGAATCTTGGAGCTGTATCCGGATTTTGTTGAGAGTGTGTTCACCCGATGAGTATCGGGTTCCTTACACTTCAAGTCATCCGGATACAGCTCTTGAATTCTGGCAAGCTGTTATTACATCAAGAAGTTAGAGTAATGTGCCAGTTCATTGACATTCATCTGGAGCGCACCAACATGTCCCAAGGAATTATCTATTTAATTACCCGCGTTAAAGCCAGGCCGTTTAGCACGAGTCATGATTCGCCTCAGCCCGTGTTAACCCACACAGCTGAAGGCTATCATGACTCGTGCATGCACCGCCTTCTTACGCGGGTATTATCAAAGAAATATAGCAATGCGCCGATAATTATGAGGGAAGACTTAGCACAGGGAAATGGTCAAGGTTGGGAAATTTTATTAAACAGTGTCTTATGACGACAGATTCAGACTTTGGCTGGTTTATCTACCAGCCCCCTTCTGAATCTTTCGTCAAAGAACCACTGTTTTACATCAATCAGATAGAGGAATGTGCCAACCCAACGAGACCAAGGGAAATGCGGCCCTTAGCTGCATAAGTAAGCCTCCGTTCAATTTGCCGGATTCCATTTGCCGCGTCCCAGCTCCTATCCGAGCTACACGCGGCAATTCATCCGGCAACTATCGAATCCATATAGACACGCATCAAGGCTTTGAGTGCATAAATGAAAAGACAATGAAAAATATATTCAATGAATCAATCGCAATGGTCGAAGACGGAGCCAGATTCAAAATTGGCTTCGTTGACCGTACCCTGAAAATTAACGGGAAACTCGTCATAAACAATGGTGAGTTTGAGGGCGAATCGGGCCTTCCCGCTGAATTAACCGAGAATGTTCTGGAATCAATAGAAAACATGTACTTCCAGTACAAACACTCGATCCCATCTGAAAGAAGCGAATCCAAACGCTTCCGGTATTTTAAGGCTCTTCCAGAACACGAACTGGAAGATGAGGATATGCTTTATGGCGAGAGTAGAGATGTGGCCCAGATCAGACTGGAGCTGTTCGTTCTTCTGTGTGCTATTGAGAACAAACTGGTGTGGGATGAGCAGAGAATGGGAAAATGGTTCTGGCAATCCACCACCGACAAAGACCTGGTAATACTTCGTAACTGGGTAGAGAAAAATTAACAACAATAAATAATCAACAATTCAAAATTTTTCAATTATGAAAGAGACAAAAGTTATTTGCCCCGTATGCGGCACTGAAATCGCAATCGCAGAACACACTCACACCGTCAAGAACGCTGTGGTAATCGGTAAGGATAGCAACTTGGGAACCGTTGTGCTTCCAGCTGCAAAGGCAGGTCAGGCTCCTGTAACCACCCCTGTATCTGGCAAGGTAGCAGGTCTTCCCAATAAGGCCGAAGACCGTTTGGAGGCTCTGAAGAAGGCTGGCATCGATACCGCCAATCTCTTCGCAATGCGTGGAGCAAGCGGTGAGGGTATGCTCGTGCGCCTCGTCAATGGTGTTCCTCAGATGGTGAATGACAACGATCCTATCTTCCGTGACATTATCGCAGCCGGTACTATTCCTGATCGCCGACTGTTCAGACGCTGGGTAATGTCTCAGATGTTTCACATGCTGACCTACAAGGGTTATCGCGGGGCTGATGGATACACCGCCGCCCTTCACGCCAAGGGGTACGAGTATCAGTGGAGTATGACGCTGGAAGAACTTCGTGTTCAGGCCAAGCTCGCTAAGAACGATGCAGAGAACTTCAACGAGCGTAATCGTTGGTTCGACAAGAGGGTTTGCATCGCCCTCATCGATGACTACTACCAGAAGCTCCAGAAGCATGTAGCATCCCTCAAAGTCAAGCGTTGCAAGGGCGTGCCGTATGTTTCAATCCACCATCGCAACATCTTCGTGGCAGATCTGGAAGCCAAGCTGTATCGCCCTCTGATCTGTGCAAAGCAGGGCGTAATTGGGGCAAAGACTCCTGACCAGCTATTCCGTGCGATGTCCAAATATAATGCTCTTCGGGATACATTGAGCTGGGATACTCCTCAGTGCAGGGAGTGGGTGGATGCCTTCAAGGGTTCCGGTGCGTTCTTTACCTTGAAGAACCTCATACTCTTCCACAATTGCGTCCTCCGTGATGCGTATGGAAGGAAGATGAGTAAGAACAAATCCTTAGAATTTCTCACCCGTGCGTCAATTGAGTATAAGAACGAGGGCTGGAGGCTCCTCGCAATGCTGAAGAAGGCTATCAATGACAATGGCATCAACATTGAAGCTAAGATGGAGGAATGGTCTAACGCCAAGCGTAACCGATAGGTCTGTAATCCGTATGCGGAACATACGCAATGGGCTGGAATACTTTTAGTAAGCTGCAAGAATGAAGGCGGCCCGTACATTGACCAGATGTAGGGCCAGCCTTCGGATGTTGCAGCTTATCATCGAACAACTAAAGTAACGCACCATCCAGTAATTGCGTAGCGAAACCGATATGATGGACTGGAAAGAATTTAGAAGATCACCCTCTATGCAGGTGCTGCCCGTCTTATCTTACGGGCTACACCTGCAAAACGGTGATTCTCTGCATCATGCCGTTACAGATACGCACCCTCCAGTAATTATATCGAATGCAGATGAATATAGTGGATTGGAAACTGTTTACGCTGATGGCCTCATCACGCCGGTTCCACTGTGATTACAGCATGGCACCGGCGTGCAAGGCCATCTTCTGATCAAGCCCTTAGAGTTATGCGCCCTCCAATATCTATATTCACGGCAATGCAGCCATCCAGCTTTCAAGAGATTAATATTTCAGTGCCGGACGCTGTAACTCCAGGGAGGTAAGGAACCTGACCAGTTTATCCACTGGTAAGGAACGCTTTCCTCCCTGGAGAAGCGTCCAGAACATCGGAGCATTAAAGATACGCATCATAATCATGAGAAAGCAAAAACTGGGAGCGCACCCATTTCGTTTCAAAAAGATTGCCCTTCAGTGAGCGATCTACAGACTCCTGTAAGACAGAAGCGCATCGATGTATCTATCGATTTCTCTTCTGTCTTACAGGTTCCAGATCACTCTTCATCGGTCAAATATAGTAACGCGCTAAATCTTTGAGAAACGCCACGGTAACACAAACCAAGCTCTTTGAGTGGAGGAATCTTTAGGTCAACATCTCTTGTAACTCAGGATCCTCATCCTCTATCGTTGGATGAGGATCCTGACCAGAGATGCTAACATCGAAGGAATATAGCAATGTGTCGGCCTCCAGAAAAGACTTTTATTAATAAAAATATCATTGAAAATGGACTAATGCCTTATAAGAGTGAACGAGTTCGTATCGCTGGCACTCAGTACGACCTCAGAAGGAAACTGACTGACGATCAAATCCGGGCGGTTTCCATATTAAGTGCCCAAGGTTACAGTCAGCGTGATTTAGCAAAGATGTTCGGATGCTCCAAGGGAACTATCCAAAACATCCTCAATCCCTGTCCCAGAGGCCCGCAGATAAAGCGAGACAAAGAATACTGGACGGAGGCCAAGAGACGCTATCGTACAAGGAAGCAATCATTATACAAATCCGGTGTGCTGGAACCGAAGCGTATCACAAAACGCAAATCGAAAGTCTTATGAAAAAGTTTAGAGTCACCCTTTACTATCATACCAACTGCACTGTGGAAGTCGAAGCGGAAAATGAAAGTGATGCAGTAAAAAAGCGTATCAGGTATATGTGGAAAACCAACTCATCGAAGGTCTCCAGGAAGATGACAGTCCCGATGTAATAGAAGTGGAGGAATAGATATGGCACAATTGAAAATGTATAGCAAAAAGGACAGGCGATTTGTTAATTTCCCGATTACCTGCACTCCGAGTGATGATGAGTGCAAGAAATGCCAGCTCAAGTTTAATTGCAACAAAGCCAAAATCAAAACGGAGAAATAGTTATGAATTTCAAATCTCAAATCTGTACAACAAAAGAGCAGTCAGAACGCCTCTTGGCATTAGGTCTCAAGAAGGAGACTGCGGATATGACAATACACATCAAGAACGATGATGGTTGGTATATGACAGCAGAACCTTTCTATGAATGGGAGGATGATATGAATACTATTCCGAGCTTGGAAGAGACAGAACCGATACTCCCCGCTTGGTCGCTTGGAAGATTAATAGAAATGTTGCCAGGCCCTATCCCTATTAGCGAATATTTACCGACCTTTCATCACTATGCTTACCTTAATTTGTCAAAGGTGTCGGTAGATTATTCCTGGGAAGATTATGACGGAGAAGAAAGAGCACTTGTGGGTTTCTGCGGCAAAGGCTTCTTCTCAGCCGTAGTGGATGCAACCGAATGGCTAATCAAGGAAGGGTATTTTAACAAGGAGTATTTGATATGAATGTAAATATAGAAATAAACGATGGTCTGGCGGGTTATCAGTTTAAGTCGGATCAGAACGAGACTATCCACTTTGAAGATATGCCAAGGCGAGAGCAGATACAGGTCTTGAACGCCTTTGTTAATGGATATAAACTATTTTTAATGGCATTAAAAGAGGAGGAATAGTTATGGAACAGACCATTTTTACCAGGGCGCACAATTACCTGAATCGTATGAATCTGGAGTATGAAGTCATTCCAGCCGTCTGTAATACCCAAGCTGAGACATATAAATTCCCAGATTCTGACGCTGCATTAAGTGGACTCTCAGAATTAATGGAAATGATAAATGACTATAATCCACAATATATCAGGGTGTCTTTAGAAATCACCCCTGCTCATTTCCTCGTCACATTGGAAGAAGGAGATGAAGAGTGGGATTACGGAGATGAGGAAGTTATTGATGCTTGGTTTTCAGAGCTTGATTCTTGTGATTTGCAGAAAATCTTCCCAGATGTTTTTGAAAAAATAATGTCCTCTGTCGATCCAGAGTGTTGTACCATCAATGATTTTATCGATGAGGTTGATGAAATGTGGAAGGGCTACGATTATGCTCAAAAATATGAAATCTATCAACATTTTAATATATAGACTATGGCAAAATATTTAGTAAGATGCTACTTCTCCACCTATGTGGATATTGAAGTAGATGCCAATAACGAAAATGAGGCCGAAGAAGTAGCGTGGGGTGAGGCTGGAAAGCCCATTTATGATTCCGAAATTGCTGGTAATTGTGTCCACGATTTCGTTGATATAAAAGAGTTGGATAAAGACTAACTATAATAGAATGCTTACTAATAGCATCTATGAAATACCTTTAGTTAAGCATTCTATTCCAAATCAATATCACTATGCAACCAATTGAAGAATATCAAGTATCGTTTACTATCAGGCTTAGGCGTGATCCAATAATGCGAATTATGTTCCCGCGAGAAATGCGGGCGAACATCAAATACTGGCTGGAATCCGAATTCAAGGATTATTTTGAGCTATTTCATATTAAGAATCTCACATGCAAACGCATAAAAAACAAAGCAAATGGAAAATAAAAGTTCATTGGAATTGATGAAGCTCTCTGTATTGGCTGGGGCTATGATTGGCTTGGCCGGTTTTGCTTATCTTGCCGTAGGTGGTGTGGTGGGAAGTATCTTGTTCAGCTTTGGTCTCATATCAGTGTACTGTTATGGCCTGTTCCTTTTTACCGGGCTGGCTGGAAGAACACCAATAGACACCGATGGCTTTAACGGTCTCTTCCAGGTTCTTATTGGAAACATTTTTGGAGCCATTCTCATAGCCTTACTTGCAAGACTATCTCCGTTGCCGCTACAGGAGGAGGCTCAAAAAGTATTTTTGTCGCACATCAGTCTCGGATGGTGGAAAGCGGGCTTATTGTCTATTGCATGCGGATGGATTGTGGAGGAAGCCGTGATAAGTGCTAAGGCGGGTATTATTATCCCTACATTCTTAGGGGTATCTATATTCGTATTATGCGGATTTCCACATTGTATCGCTGACGCATTTTATTATGCTCTCACTCCAGTCGATATACTTCGTGAAAATGCAGTACAGATGATAATAATATATGTGATGATTGTGTTGGGCAATTATCTTGGGTGTAATCTTAGAAGAATCTGTAAAATATGAAAGAAAATCATGTTTACCGAATGGCAATATCCTATCTGGAAGATAATAATCTCGATATGCAGGAGGAATTCACCAATGACCAGATTGCCACTTGTGTGCGGAACATTGTATCACGCCTGAATCGTCAGGGAGGTGTGCGACAGCAGACTGTTCGTGCCGATTTGGGGAATTTACAGGTCAAGGTGAAGAATTGCAGTAGTGGCAGTTATATAAGCGTTTCCACCGCTACAAGCACTGGGGTATCAAGGAATATGGTGGAAATCTTCAGGGTGGATAAGGTTGCCAATTCTGATGAGGTGGGCGTATGTATAGATATGCTTAATGAGGCTTGGTATGCCGCAGAGAATGAATAATATGGCAGACAAAATAACTATTCAAGTACACGATTGGGACAGTGCGGGCCGATACCGCATTGTCCGTGAGGAACAGGTTTCTAAAGAGGAACTTGTAGCTCTAAAGAAACAAGCAAGGAATTCTGCAAGAGAGAATCTGGACTGGGATGTGATAGATGAACAGAACAAGGAATGGTGTAGTCTTAATGGCACTCGTTTCTGCCATTTGTTGTATTATGCTGAGCTTTTGAATGAGCATGGCGATATTTGGTTCGCAGGTATTTATATGCACGGCCAGGCTTATATTGAGAGTGATTTTGAAAGAATAACCAATCGCCAGGACATCGGGTATGTTGGGGCATTTCATCGATATGGCCTATGTTTTTAGATGACGAACTGAAGAAAATCTATGAAGACTACTTGGCCTTTGTAGAGTCAAATCATTTTCACGATATGGCAAATTTGTGGAATGAAACAAAGAGAGCTGTGATGGCCCGATTTGAAATTCCAACGCACGAGCATCAAATTCCAAAAGAAGATTATGATACTTATCCAGTGCGTCTAAAGCAGATTGATAACATCTGGAAGCTTTTCCGCAAGCAAACGGACAAGTATGACTTATTTGAGGATGATACTTTTCGCAAAATGCTGGCTGAAGAATACAAGAATCCTTGGAGCAGAATGCGCTTGTTCAAAAAACTTGGCTGGGAGTTCATCCCTATGGTGCTGGATAGCCTCATTCTCGATGTGTGCTATTGTGGGAAATCTTATAGGCTCCACAACATCGCTCTCGGACAGCACATTCCAGACACACAGTTATGGAGTGAAGAAGGAGTGAATTTGCGGCTTTTTATAGGGGGAGACGAGATTGATGTCAATATTTCCTCTCCAGAGCACAAAAAACTTCAAGTAAAAGCCGCTCTGATGAACGATTCTGAAATATCGTTTCCTAAAATCGAAGTATTATATGTTAAACCTTATAAATATCTACAAAAATGAAAGAAAATCTTAATTTCGGGCAAGCCATTGAAGCCCTGAAGAATGGCAAGAAAGTGGCTCGTAAGGGCTGGAACGGTAAAGGTATGTATCTCTGGCTTCTACCTCCGTCTGAGGTGAAGAAGGAATGGGTGAAGGATCCGATGCTTCTGGAGGCTTTTGGTGACAGGGATGTGCTTCCTTGTCTTGGCTCAATTCGTATGCTTACAGCCACCAAGGAGGTTCTTACCGGCTGGCTTGCATCGCAGACTGATATGCTCTCTGAAGACTGGGTAATTCTTGACGGGGATGAATAAAGAGCGCAAAGAAGAACTCTACGAAGTGGTAGAGTATCTGGAGGATGCAAGTATAGCCCTTCAGGAAGTACGCAATGAGGAACAGGATGCCTATGACGATTTGTCAGAAGGTTTACAGTATTCACGGACTGGAGAATCAATGCAAAATGCAATTGATGAAATGGATTCTATAGATACTGATATTCAGAAAGTTATCATCCGCGTAAACAATATGATTAAGCCCCCGAAGAAGAATAAGAAGTAGAATTTTTGCATATCTCATTTATTCTACATATTTTTGTAAAAACCAATCTAATATGGAAAGACAAAAATTTTGTAAAATGCTTGAAATAGCAAGGGGGTATTCTCAAAAGACCACCAGTAATTTGTCGTATGATATGAGGATGCCTCCCCAGAACATACGCCGAATCGAGCGTGGTCTTTTAAATTTTCGAATGGATAGATGTCTGAACTATTTGGAGCATATTGGTTATACCATCTTCCTTGAAAAAGATGGTGAAGAGGTGGTGATTGTGCGATATGAGGATATTCTGGCTTGGTTCAGTGATAATCGTGGCAAATCATCCAGGCCCTCCATCGCCTCTGACATGGGAGTTGATCGTAGCTATATACGCCTCATTGAAAGCGGGCAGCATAAAATATCCGTTGACCTCTTCTTGAAGTTAGTGGAAATGTTTGGTTATAACTTAACTTTAGTTCCAGGCGAAGATGATGAATAGAAAATATATGTTATTGCAGAATGGGCCATGCAAGGTTCCATTAAAGGCTGGTAAAAAGGATTATATTCTGACTATACCACAACTTCAATTTCATATTGCACCATCATCTGAAAGGTTGATGATATATTGGCTTTATCAAACGCATGACAAAGGTAAGTTCGCCGAATATTTACGCAGTTATTGTAGGTCAGAGTTGACCTCCAAGATGATTGATGATGCGGTACGACAATTTCAAGCCGACCATGAGCCTACCCAAGCATCTTATTATCTGTATGAAGAGGTTCCGCTTATGGCAGATCCTGAAAGGGGGTTAGATTTGCCTATTCCTGGATATGTATGTTCCATCTCTATGGAACATGAATCCGAGTTGCTTCAGATGATTATTGCCGAACCATACAGCATAACGCTTAACAGAATAAGACATTGGTTTTGGAAATATTGCTCGGACTATGGATTGGACTATAACAAAAAGTGTAAGGGGAAACAGTACGACTATCTCGCTGAATCTTTTTTGGAACAACACGGAATATCCTATCTTCCGGAGAAGCCACGAGTACCAGCGAAAAAAACTTCAAAGGGTATGATATATTATTTGATCGGGCCGTTGATTGTAATGGGCTGGATTTGCGTGGTTGGATTGCTTGTCTATCATAGCAATAATATGATGTCTGGTGAACACCCGTTGCTTGGGGCCTTACTTGCCATAATCGCGTTTACTCTTCTTGGAGCACCATTTATATCTATCAAAAACAAATGAAAAAGTTAACCGACAGGCATTTGCAGAAGCTCGTAGTTGTCACAGAATTGCCTTTAGAAAAAGTGGTAGAGCTAAATGATATGGGCATACTCAATTCTGATCGAGTGATTGAATTGTTGATTAAGTTTGATTGGAAGTTGCTAATAAAAAGGAATAACAATTTGTTGGCCCGGCAACGAATCAAAGCTATCGCAAAAGAATACAATGTTTCAGATTACTATGTGAAGAAATGCGTCTATACTCACCAGCAATTAAATCACTTTTGTCAGCATTGTGGTAATGAAATTACCAAATTGGAATATTCTCGCAATGGCGGGCTTTGTGAAAAATGCGCTGTTGAGTCTATAAAAATCTAATAGTATGAACAACAATGCAACTGAGGCGTATGAATATTATAAGGAGTTATATGCGCCATTTATTATCTTCTTCCATATCAATAATACCTATCAAGCATTTTTTGAAGACGCAGAAATCATATCTACTACTCTAAAAATACCGACTGTAGAGGGGCGTATCACCATCCCCTCCCAGAATATTCTGGATTTGGTCGGGGAACTATCCACCTTTGGTAAACAAGCGAAAATGATTTCCTATCGGGATGATTCTGGACGCTATTGTTTACCAGATGTAGCCATTTTGAAAGCAGATAAGGAAGCTGACATATAAAATTTTTCATTTTAATATAAATTATAAATATGTTATTGAGCATAACTTATTGTATTTCAAAATAATATGTTGATTTTCTATTGATTTTCATTTTAATTTGTAAGCCATTGAAAATCAACGGATTAAGAAAATTTTTATGCCGAAAATACTTGGCAGGAAAATATCATAACACTATATTTGCATCGTCCCATATTGGGGCGATGTTTTTAGTTGAAAAAAGTTCAAAATCAATAACGACATGGAAAATGTTACAAACAAACCTCAGGTTAAAAAGATTTACACGAAGTTAAAATTCACCAAATCTAAACAAACCGGAGCCACAATTAGCTTCGTTTCCCAGAACCCCAAAACTGGGGAGATTCGTGGAGTGCGTCAGGATTCTCCATATCCTAAGAAAATATGTCTTCTTGACAAAACCCTTGTACCCGAAATCTTGTTGAATACCCTTTATGACGCAACGCTTATTCCAATGGCTTCAAAGGACGGGTATGTAGTCATTGAGGTTAATCCAGTACAGTTCAAAGCAACGATTGAAACTACCTATGTCCCAAAGGCAATTTATCAGGTGGCTGTTAAATTTGGAAACAAAACCGTTCAGTTCGATCCGAAAGATGG
The DNA here is from genome assembly GCA_029010575.1 of Bacteroidales bacterium. Classification (GTDB taxonomy): domain Bacteria; phylum Bacteroidota; class Bacteroidia; order Bacteroidales; family UBA932; genus Coprenecus. The sequence goes on from JAQXKS010000061.1 coordinate 116,770, forward strand.
TCGCAAGATTTCCGTTAGAAGACTGGATGAATGCCGAAAAATTCTGGAAACTCGTGTAGATCTAAAGAATATTTTCGATGTGCTGGATGATTTTGACGAGGCTGCACACAATCTTTTGAATAAATATAAACAAGATGGATTCATATATAGGTATTAAAAGAGCCAAGCTCCCTCGTAAGCGCAAGAAGGCTGCTATTAAAGCACAGGGCCGCAAGTGGTACTATGATACCATTAGGCTTCATAATATCCTCGCCAAGAAAGGACAAGCTGAAAAGATATGTAAGTTTTGGCGAAATGACTCTATTAGGCCGCGCACCTTTATGGTACAGGGTACACCCAGACTGATACCTATTGCCACAAGATTCTGGTAATATGGAACGCCCTCATCGCGGTATAGCTACCGATGCTGCTCACTCTACCAAAAACAATATCACGGAATATCAGGGCATTAACCTGGAAACTGGTGAGCGCATTTTTTATAGAAACCTTGGAAATCAAACTGTAAACATAGGTGAATTCCTGGGCGTAGTTGAGGCAGCGAAGTACATTATAGAGAATGACTTCCAGCCACGAACCATATACACTGACAGTATGACTGCAATTGCTTGGTGGAATGCTAAACACACGGCTTCAAATAAGAAAAATCGTGAGTTACAGAAAGCTGAGATATTTTTGAAAGCATTGTCAGCGGATGTGGACAGCATTAAAGTTATTCACTGGGACAATCGAACCTGGGGTGAAACTCCGGCAGATTTTGGCAATAAGTAACATTTTTTAATGTTCGCTAACCCATTCCAATATCTTTCCTCTATTCTTATATGAAATAGCGGGGTGGAGTAGCGGTAACTTGCCAGGCTCATTACCTGGAGATCGTAGGTTCGATTCCTACCCCCGCAACTAAAAACAAAAATTATGTCAGTATTCGCAACAATCGTAATCATTTTGCTTGTTATCCTCGTTATCTTCCTCTCTTTTACTGTGGGCTATCAGGCCGGTATGTCTGAGGGCCAATCCAGATGTCTCGCTTCCGTACAGGGCATCCTGGCAAAAATCGGCGAAATCCTCCCCACCATTCTGCTCCCCGAACCTGGGGAGGATGTAACCGATGATGGGAAAAAGAAAGAAAACGAGCAAGCAAAATAGGTGCTCTGGTATTGAAGTGTAGCGCAATTGGGTAGAGCATCAGATTTTGGTTCTGACGGTTGGTGGTTCGAACCCACCCACTTCAACAAAAACATTATAACAATGAAAGAGTTATTTACAAAAATCGGAGCCTGGTTCAAAAAGGTATTTCGTTGGCTTGGTGAAAGTAATCGTCCCAAGCATCTTTTGGTTGGTTTTCTCGTAAGCCTTCTTCTTGGCTTTAATGCTGGCTTTGCAGCTGGATGTGCGGCTGAATATAAAGATTGGGCGCATCAGGGAAAACAACACGGAATTCACATTTTTAAGACTGGAAGTGGATGGGATTGGCTTGATCTCGCTGCAACCGCAATAGGCTCAATTCTTGGCGGTCTCATTTGGAGCATTACCCTTCGCCAGTTTGTTACGGTCATTTTTTAATATTATACATTAGATGTTTGGAATCCCGCGTTGTGAAATGCGGGATTCTTTATTTTTGTACACTCTATTATTCTTATAGTGTTCTGATATTTTATATTAAAGTGAATTTTTTATAACTCAAACTTAAAATGCAAAATATTATGTCATTATAATAGTTTGCAAATTTGTTTTTTCGTTATATCTTTGCTGACGATAAACTGAGGTTGAGACTGAAAAGTGTATCCAAAGTGTTCTCATCAGGTTTTTCAATTTTGACAACTTATTGATATATATGTAAATAGAGGGCTAAAAAGTGGTTTCCCGTCCGCACCGCAATAGACATTGGAAATCAATGTTTTACAAATTAAGCACCCGATTTTACACCCAAGAATGTAAAGTTGGGTGTTTTCGTATTATTTATGATTATAAAGGGAGAGTATAAAAGTTTTTTGTCGATGCGTTCATAGGATTTATGTGCCTGATGTTTGCCGGGGGTATTGCTTATGCCATTTATCACGCCTTGTTCATTGCTGTTGTCCAGCAGAATATCGCTTCGGAAATTCTCGGGCGCACGTTTTCTTTGATATTTAGTCTGAGCACGCTCTCTTCCTTGTTGGGGATATTGGTATCGGGATATTTGGCTGAAAACATGAGTATTGCAACCTTGTTTGTAATCTGTGGGACGCTCATTGGAGCGGTCGGAGTAGCCGCGTGTTTCATCTCTTCGATAAAATCTCTGCAATAACATATTTATCACAAAGACATCGTTTATTATGACAAAAAAAGAACACATTACGATTTCAGACTTATTCCAAATATTGGATTTATTGGAAAGTACAGGCGTGAAGTATTGGCTCGATGGAGGATGGGGCGTAGATGCCCTGCATGGAGGGCAAACCAGAATCCATAGAGATGTGGATATTGATTTTGACAGCCGTTATACCGACAAATTGATTGCCTTTCTTCAGGAAAATGGTTTCGTCATAGAAACGGACTGGCTTCCTGCGAGGATGGAATTATACAGCGTCGAATTAGGGTATATAGACATACACCCGTTTATATTGAATGAGGATGGTACATCCAGACAAGCGGATTTGCAAGGTGGTTGGTATGAATTTCAGTCGGACTATTTTGGTGAAACTACTTTGGATGGCAGGGTTATTCCATGTATTTCATTGAAAGGGCAAAAGATATTCCATTCGGGATATGAATTGCGGGATAAGGATATTCATGACTTATCTATTCTTGATGCTATTTCAAAATCATAATTAAAAGCTGGAGGATCAATTCCCCCAGCTTTTTCAGCCCTCGTTACATCATAACTTGAATCCTCTACTTTTTCTTGGCTCTTCTGTTTTTCGTAAACCTTGCCGAAGTTTCTCCCATTGTTCTTTGAACCATTCGCCAATCGGTTGCCTGTTTATGTTCAGTACCAGTTTACTGTCATTGGTCGGATTCTTTTCCACTTTGAAAATATCATTCCTGATGTCAAACTTCCGTCTGTGCTCTTCGGAATAAATCCTGCCATTGCACCTGATAGCCTCTTTCTTCGTCAGAAGGCTCTCTATCATTTCTTTGGTGAAGCCGATGGCTGCGCACAGTTTCTCCATTCTCAGCATCTCCCTGAGCATCGGGAACCATTTGAAAGCCTTTTCAAGAATAGCATTCAGCCGTGATATTTCCTTGTCTTTGGCTTCAAGTTCTTGATGGTGCATCCCTTGCAGATTGCGTATCTGTTTGCCGTGCTGTTCCTGCATGTGCCGCATTTGGGCTTTCAAGTCATCAATTCCCTTATCCCGTTTGGCAATTTCCTGACGCAGTTCATCATTGGACTGCTCCAGCTTCTTCATTTTCCCGCTGCCGAAAAGAGAACCCACTCCGCTTACTATGACCGTAGCAGCATCGGTGGCTGCACCTTTGAGCTTGTCCGTGCGTATCTCCGATTTCACCTGACGAAGTTCCTGTTCGGCAAGATTTATCTGTTCTTCTTTGTGCCGTTTTGCAGCATCCATGCGTTGCAATTCGGCTTTCTGCTTCTCAATGATGAAGTCGTTCCTCTCCAGATGCTCCTTGCCTGTTACAGCCTTTGACTGTCCACGTTCCATCAGCAGGATGTCGGATGCCAAGTTTTGCATTTCGGTCATATCCTCATCATTGAGTTTGCGGCTCTTGCCTGTATCGTGGTTCATCCAGTCGAATACGATATGGGCATGGTAATTCGGCTTGAACCATCTTTCGCCTACTTGAAAACTCTCCCTGTCCTCCGGTGCAGGCTGACCGTTCAGCCAATGCCCCTCGTCTTTGTGCAAGAAGATTTGAAGCGGAGTGATACCCCATCGTTTTTGGCACTCCTCGCCAAACCTACGCACATCCTCCAGTGTCGTGTCCGGTCTGATAAGCAATACTCCCTCACGGATGGGTGAGCATCCCGCCACCTTGATAATCTTGCCGTTCTTCCCTTTGCGTTCACGCTCCTTTTCCTGCATGGCACGTCCTGTCTTTTCCTTGACCATGCGTTTGATGTTCTCATAATGCGTCTGCAATTCGGGACTTCCGAAATCCGGATTTATCCACTGCTCGTTGCTTGCAGAGAGTTCCGATACCACATATACTTTGGACTTGCCGATGTTGCGCATATACTCGGCTGTTCTCCGGTTATGAGCCTCGCTTGATGCCACGTTGCAAGGTTTGATATGTATGCTTGACTTTGTTGCCATCTTTTCGATTTTTGATTCGGTTTTTGACTAATTTTGTTTGTTGCTTTCCGCTCATAACGCAGGGGGTTCTTAGGGGTGAAACCCATAAGCGGAGTTTCCAAAGAGAGGGTCACTCTTTGGTCGGGTTGCATAGGGCTGAAAGCCCTTGCCGGGTTCTTAGGGCAGCGTCCTAAGCCCCTCGGGAGAGCCCACAACTACGAAAGCGAAGCGTGTAGTTATAGTGGGCTATAACCGGAAGCCTTTCGGTTTCTTGGGTAACGCATCATTCCTCTTTTTGACGAATTGCATTTGCTCTTTTCTATCCGCCATGCGTTTCTGCAAATACTCGTTCAGGTCTTTGCATCCGCTGTAGATTTGTGAAGCGTCCCGTATATGCCGGGTGCTGTCGTATTCCTTGCGGATTTGCTGAAGGGCTTCCATTCCTGCACGGTCATTGTCAAAAAAGCAGTGGATGCGCTCATAACTTCCCAACGGGTAGAGTGCTTTGGAAACATTGGCAACAGAGTTCAGAACCATGTAATCCTGCCTGTCGAATTCAGGGTATTGCGGACAACTTTCGAGCCGTAGGGTCAGAAATGAGAGGTAGTCCATAAATCCCTCGAAAACGAAACACGTGCCCTTTGGCTCTCCCGACTGTCTGATGTGGGATATTTCCTTCGGTGCGATACAGCCCTTGAAATATCGGTTGCGGATTTCATAGCCGCCCGACATGTTGGGAAACGCAATGGCGAAGTACCGTTTGCCGTTGTGCGTAAACCGCGCTTCCTTACATTCTTTTTTCGCCAGTGCCGGATTTATTCCCCTTTCCTGCAAGTAAGCGAGCAAGGCAGGAGAAGAAAGCGGCACGATTTCCAACTGTTGGAAACTCGGCTCTGTAAATGACTGCTTGCGAAAAGAGAAAGAAACGGGGCGCACGTGCGCTGCCTGTTCCTCTATGCGTTTCAAAAGGCACGGCACGCTGTCCGTTGCATAGAGGTGCGAAGCCAGAGCGATGATGTTGCCGCCCTTGCCGAGCGCAAAATCATACCATTGGTTCCGCTCGGTGTTCACCTTGAACGAGGCTTCGGTTTCTTCCCTGAACGGTGACTTGTACCACAGGTTGATGCCCTGTCGCTTCACCGGGCTATATCCCAAGCTGTGCAGGTATTCTTCCAGTCTGATTTGTTTTGCTGTCTGTATGTCCATAAATGATTGTCTTTATCGGTTATTGTTTGTTTTTCTTTTCGCCAGTATCTGTTTATAGGTTACTGGCTGTATAACCACTTCACTTTATTGTCGTATATATAGGATACGGCTTAAAGTGAAGCGGTTTGATGCGCTCCTGCAACCACTTCGCTTTATCCTAATATATAGACCCGGAGAATAAAGTGAAGTGATTGCAGGAAGCGTGTCAATAGTGGAAATCCGGTTCGTATCTGTACTTCCTGCCATTTTCCTGCACTATCATCCGCTTGTTCTTCAACACTGTGATGAGCTTAACCAGCTTGTTGTCGCTTAACGGAACACCTACCAATGCATACGATTCTTTCAGCGCTTTGCCCAGTTCCTTATACCCGTACTCGTCCTGCAACGAGAATGCGGCTTCCAGTGCTATCCGGTGCTGTTGCTCGGAAATGTCCTTGCAGGCATCAAACCTTTCACCTTGGGGTCTGCCGGGTGCTTTGGTTTCTGTCTGGTAGTCCTCCATCAGTTCAGGCAATGCCCTGTCATTGATGCGGAAGGCAAACGGCTCGAAGTCCATCGCACGGATGTGCATGGCGGAAACCTTGCTGATGTCCCCGTTGCTCTTGTCCTTTTCAACGAGCAGCACGGTTTCAGCCTTGTTGTTCAGTTCCGTGCCGATATGTCCCCTTGCGTTCTCATCCCCCTTGTTCTGGTGGAGTATCGTATGGATATGTATCTGCCTGTCGTCCGTCCACTGCATCAGTTTCGATATGATGCGTGTCGATTCGCTGGGGCTGTTGATGTCATACACCATGTCACGGATGCCGTCTATCACCACCATACCGAGGTTCGGTGTATGGTAGATTGCCTGTTCGACAATCCTTATGCGTTGCTCCGGCGTATATTTCCGCAGGGCAAGGAACTCAAGGTTCTCGTTGTCCCTGTCATCGGGCAGCCCTGCCATGCGCATGATGCGTTCCATCACATTCAGGCAGTGGTGGGGGCTTTGCTCCGTATCGACATACAGCACTTTCCGCTTGGCTTCGGGAAGTTCAGCCGCATACCTGAGCACCGTGCCGTTCTTCAAAGCCGCAGCCACGATAGCCGACACATTGAATGTTTTCTTGCTTTTGGCTTTGCCGATGGATGCACTGAAATTTCCCAACGTGCCGATTACAGAACCTTTCACGCTGAGGATTTCTGGCGCTTTCTCGTATTTTCCCGACAGGCTAAGCCGTGAGGCTTGCCAGAGGATTACCGCCTGTTCGTCCGATATTTCCCGGATGTCTTTCATATAGTCCATAGCAATTCCTCCCGTTACTTGCGTCCGCCTGTTTTCTTCCCTGCCAGTTCAAGGGCAAGTTCCGCATCCACGATAATCTTGCGCCCTATCTGTGTGATAGCCTTGTCTATTTTTCCGCTTTTCTTTATGCGATTGGCGGTGGGCAGGCTGCATCCGAACAGTCTGGCTATGCCGGGTATTCCGTACACATACTTTCTGTTTGTGTCCGTTACGGGCTGTGGCTGCGCTTCCGTCTGAACGGAAGCGTGTCTGCTTAACATTATGAACTCTTCACCCGTCATCTGCCAGACGGGTTTGGATAATAATTCTTGTAGATTTTGCATAGTTCTACTTTTTTGATTCAACAATCAGCCCTGCGCACTGGCTGTTATTTCTGTTCTCGAACGGTGCAAAATTAGGTAGGGTTATGGGTGGTAAGGATGGGGACGGTATAATCCGAATATTGGTATATCTTATTGAATATCAGTAAATAAAAATACCACTCAAAAATTAATTTGAGTGGTAAAAGTGGAACTTTCGTAAAATATCAGGATATGTCACCGATTATCTGAATATATGCTCCATTTCTTTGGCGAATTTCTGGTTGCTGTCACTCGGAAAATCGGAAACAGGCTCCTTGTACTTTGACTTGTAATAGCTGTCGTCAATATCCAGCAGTTCCAGTATTCCGGCTTTCCATTTTTCCCTATCCTGTTTGGAGAGTTTTTCGCTCATGAGGAATATCAGATAACATACACGTATCTTCTCTCTCGGTTTGATTTTCAGCTTGCAGTTACAGGGGTGCAGGTTCATATTGGCATAGAAATCTGGTGCGGAAATTTCTTCGAACTGTTCTCCTTCGCACACCTCATGAATGAGCGAAAGTAATTTCATGCTGAAATATTCCTGTTGTTCTTCTGTCGTTTCCTGCTGACTGATTGGCTCGCTTGATTTATTCTCTTGCTTTCCGTCAGGAATGTATTTCTTCAATATATCCAGAA
>JAQXKS010000062.1 GCA_029010575.1 Bacteroidales bacterium
TTAGCCATCATATTGAGATTATAACAAAAGCAAAATCATTAGAAGCCCGCTTGTTCTATATCCACGAATCAGCCACACGGTTTTGGAATAAATACGTTTTGCGAGATTATCTCAAGGCTGATTTGTACAATCACCGAGGAATGCTCCTCAATAATTTCACCGCTACAATGCCGAGTACAAAGCAGACGTCAAGACGTAACTCTGGAGACGCTTACGTTTCACGTCATTTTTTTTTACGATGGTAGGGAATTATCTACTGAAAAGCAAATAATCAGGACCAGGCATCGAATCGTCCGTCATCATCAGGGTAGTCTTCATCTTCGGAATAACTCTCCTCTTCATCATCCCCTTCTTCTTCCTTTTCCTCCTCATACTGGCCCTTTGCCATTAGTCTTGGGTAGTAGTATTGTTCTATTTCTGAAGCGTATGCAGCCAGATATCCATCTTCGTATGCGCTGATGACTTTCTCTAACATGTCATCACATCCCAGACGTAATGCTCTGATTTCCCACTCATGCATTCTTTCAAGGTCTTTTCCGTCAGGGTGGTTGCCTTCTTCCATCATTAGTGCAAGCATACTATATGAAAATCCAGATCTGAGATTTGCACCGCGGCTGAACCATTTTAATGCCTCCTTATAGTCCTGTTCAAAGCCGTATTGTCCATAGTAGTAGAAGATTCCGAGTTCACAGGCTGCGTAGTTGTCTCCCAGTTGATATGCAGTCTCCAGCTCTTGTTTCAGGGCTTCTGTGATATCATCCTTGAGTTGTGTGTCGTATTTATTGTATAACTCTTCAGAAAGAACTAAAAGCAAATTTTCAAAAGCTTCTGCACAATGTACTTTCTCTCCTTCCAGGACCAGCTCTTCAAATTTGTCCTTGTCTGTTATTTCGAATTCTTCGTTTAAGCATTCAGAATACAAGTAAAATATGAATGCCGACAGGTCTCCCTCTTCAAATCCTTTTTTATACCACTTAAGTTTTTCTTGAGGTCTTCCTGCCTCTTCTGTTACTACTCCCATGAGAGTGTAATACCTTGGGTCTATGTATATGCCTTTTCTGCATGATTCATCTATGTATCCAGATAACATGTCGAGGGCCCTAAGTGTCTCTTTTTTTGCACCGTATTGGCCGAACGTCATATCGCGGATTATCTGCTGCAATGCCATGTGGCTATCTTGGTCTGCAGCTATTTTCATCTCCTTTTCATAACGGCTGAGGTCTACTATACCGAAATCCCCGTCTCTCCACATGTATGCAAGGCACATTCTTGCATCTGAGATTCCCGCCTCCACTGCTTTATTATAGTACTCTTGGGCTATTGTTACAGAGTCAGGGCCGGGTGCTGTGCAGTCATTAAAACGTGCCCATGCGTATTGCATCCATGGGTTTCCTTCATCTGCGAGCTGTTTGATATAGTCTTTATAGCCGGAGAGCAAGAATATATTATGACTTGAGCGCAGAAGTTGGCAAAGTATAGTGCGTGCTTCTGCGCTCAAATGGATGTAAGTGGCTGTTATCCTGAAAGCTTCTTCAATTTTGCAGGAACGTATTAATCCGATTACTTCTTGTGAAGGAAATTCGTTTTTCTCCATAGTAGCATGCTCTTTATTATGAGCAAATATACGGAAAATTACGAATCCCGTTATGCTGCCGTATGGTAAATTATTTCCTGCTTATCTTCAGAACTGCCTCTGAGGATAGTCTGTTTTTCCACTTATTAGGGATGAGCTCTCCAGTGTAATTATCATCTGAAATTTCAGCTCTTACTATTGTCGGAGTACAGTATTTGTCACCGTTTTCGTCTATAGTATCCCCTTTTACATATAACTTGAGGCGGATTTGGGTGTTTTCCTTGTTCTTTATTACCCCTTCAAGTTCTGTCTCTCCTTGCCAAGTGAAACCATTAAAATCAGTTCCTTTTGAATCAACCAACGTTATATAATTATATTCAATTGCTTCAATGGAATCTTTTCCGGTGGTTTTTGTTGAGTAGTTGACAAAAGCTTCGCTTTGCTGACTTTTTACGCACTTCAATTCGGCTGATATTCCGTTTTTATCCAGTTTAAAGTTGGAGAATTCCACCTTGAGTGTTACTGCAGATGTCGGTGTGGTTTGATCTGGTTTGTGGTCGCAGCTTGCCAAGCAAAATGTACAAATAATAGCTGCCAATAGGATGTTATAGTTGATAAATTTTATCATAATTCTTATTATTTTTTATTGATTTTCAGTTTGGCATTTGTACTTTTCTTTCCATTCCATTCATTTGAAGTGAGCGTACATTCGAAATCTCCGTCCACTATTTCTGCTTTAACTATTGTTGGTTTGCAGTATATATCCTTATCTTCTTTTGTGACTGATGCTTCGACGAACAGTTTGAATTTCAGTACTATGCTGTCCTGTTGTTTTATTATACCATCAATTTCGGTTTCACCTTCCCAGTTCAATCCATTGAGACTTCCTCCATTTTTGTCTAACAGATTGATATTATTGTAGTCTATTGTTTTTATCTGTTGAGCATCGTGTGTCTGGGCAGTGTAGTTGACCCAGGCACCCTCTCTTGTACTTTTCACACAAGCCAGTTCAGTGGAGAATCCGTTTGCATCAAATGAGATGCCCTCTTCAAACTCTACGTTCAAGTTGATGAAACATGTAGGAACAAACTCTTTTTGTATTATCTCGCATGAAGTCATGCAGATGGCGCATAATAATGCAGCCAATAATTTAAAATAAATAAAATCTTTCATATATGTATATTTTATGCAAAAGTAGATATTTTAATCAATAATCAAAAAAAATTATATTAATTTTATGTAGCTGTTTATTTGTTTCCGGTAATTTTTATTTATATTCTTGAAAATCATGCAGTTACAGATGAATATCTCAAAAATGAACGCGTCAATCGGAAAACGCAGTTTTTTGAGGGTATATTTTATTGGAAAACGCAGTTTTTTACGGTGGTTTTTCATAGGAAACGCACCTCATATCAAAACTGTACTATCTTTGCACTAACAAAAAGGCAGTAACATGTTATACAGGACATCGAAATACCCAAGAATTGGTGGATATTGACAGATAAGCAGCATTTTTCTTATGCTTCCTACAATTTGGATAGTTCATCTATCAAAGCAGGACGGCGAGGCGTGCGAGCTTTCTGCTCAGCAATGATTTTATCAACCTCTGTCTTACCGCCATGTTTAATCAACTTTCGAAGTAGATTTACTCCTTCACAATACGAATTACGGTTTGATGCGTGTTGGAAGAAGTGTCTTACACATAAGGTATATAGTTTTATAAGTTCATCTTTATATAGCTCCCAAACTTGCCGTGGAGCATCGTCAAGATTGTAAATGGAGGGGGATTTTCGCAAGTATTCCATATATCTATCCCACATCTTTTCTTGTGTGTAAATGAACAATACTCTTATCCCGTCTCTCTTTTTTGAAGCCTCCTTTATCAATGTATCTACAAAATCATTCCACTCTCCATTGGAAACGATAGATTTCATTAGAGCATACATCGTTTCCATTGAGTATTCCTTTTCTCCGAATCTGCCTCCTTCAAAAAAGAAATACCGAGCAAGTCTTAAGGTATTCGCATTGTCGTTTTTATGGCGATAGGCCTTTAACTCCCATTCATGCCATTCGTTCACAAGTCCTTTATATTCTGAATCATGCGTAATGCCATCTTTTGCCAAGCGAAGAACCTCTTCATGATTGTCCTCATCCCAAGCCATTTGCAAGAGCCTACTGCGGAAATCCGAATTTTCAACATTTTCATACATGAATTTGCGTTGCTCTTCCGGCGTGCCGCTCTTCGACATCATTTCGAGTTTATAACGTTGGGCTGTTTGCGTATTATACTTTACACTCCACTTATCGCCGCCTTTGGAGTTGATGACATTGTCAAGAGCCTTGATTATGCGTTCTTGTTTCTCTGAGGTGTCGGCTAACGAGATAGCCATCTGAATCCAATTCCACCACCAATCCCAGCCCTTGAGATGTTCCTTTGTAAAATAGCCGATTGAAAGTTCAAATATCTCAGATTTTATCTTTTGAGGGAGTAACTCTTCTCCACATAGTTCCAGCCATTTTGAGAAGCATTCCTCAACTATGCTACCAAGTTCTCCAGCACTATCATCGCCACAATTTAAAATGTCTTCCCCTGCCATAGCAACCCCTTCTAGGATTGCTATGGCAACCTCCCATCTTTGGTTACTTATTGCAACATCCGCTTCGTCAAGGATTTTGCATACAGCACGATTGAAGTCAAATGTATCGCGATATTCCACATATCCATATCGCCCTTCAAAATCTTCAATTATGCTCATAACACGAGATTGGTAATCGGCAGATTTTGGGCGAAATATGGTTCCTGCTCCTAATGCAAGGAAACGCTGCTGAAACTGTCTGTCACCAGCACACTCTTCTCTTATGAACGCACAAAGTTGTTCTTTATTGAGTTTGGACAACAATAGGTCTACATTATTTACCTTCTTTGTTCGCATGGATTGGCTTTATATGTCGACACAAAGGTATAAACTATTTCCAATTTATCAATAACCAGACTACAAGGCGACTCCGAGCTTCTTGGCGAGCTGGGCAACCTCATCAGCCTGAGCAATCTTCTTGCGGCTCTTAATACTCTGCGCCAGCGGCTTATCGAAGATGCTCTGAAGATTCTCCTGCAGGACATCCATGTCGTTGCTGACCTTGGTATCGGTGATTCAGGCGTAGAGCCGGGTGGTCTTGACATTGGTATGGCCGAGTGTAATCAGTAACCTTGCAGCTCCGAATTTTCGCAAAGTAAAAGCCTTCACTCAGTTATACATCACTGTTTTTCTTAAGCTTACCGCCATGGTCGACTTCTTGTGAGTAAAATTAAAACAAGAATCGGTCATACGCCTCAGAAGACGTTTTAGGGCACTATGTTGATTCTTGAGGCGCTTGGAAGAGCTCCAGGGGGCAGAACCCCCTGTCAGAGTAGCCTCAGAGCAGTGGTAGCGATTCTTGAAATTATTTTACTCCCAGATCAATGCAGCCACGTCCGCATCAAACATATTGATTGCGGGTGAATCAATGCTATCGTGTTCACACTAACTATATCGATTACAGGTAAATCAATGATGTGGTGTCGATATCAATGATATCTATTTTGCAAAGTCTTTCTATGTCCAAAAGTGGAAATAAACAATTTCGAAAAAAGGGAATTAACTTTTCGACCAAAGTGGGAACAAAGTTCTTTTCTCGCACGTATTTTTAGTATCTTTGTGGAAAGAAAATTTAAAGGAAAGAATTGTTAAAAGAGAGAATTATGGATAAAAGGGAACGATATACTCAATTGCTGGATGCATGCGAGTCAAAGCCTTTGAGCTCATCTGCTGATGACCTTGACAGATATTGTGAATTATGCACTCTCTGCGTTGATTTGTCTGTTGAAAATTTGCAGAATATGGATAGGTCATGGGAGAATACTCAGATGGCGAGGGTTGTCCTGCACTATGCGACTTATCTGGAAAAGTTTGATCACCTGACTAACTATCTGTACTCGGTACTTAAGAAAATGGTCGATTGCGTTCAGGATCATCCTCGGCTGAAGTTGCAGATGTTACGTCTCTTGCTGAAGGTTCTAGTCTCTATTGAGACTCAGAATATGCACGATTTGTCTATCACAGATGATGTGCGAAACGAAATCTCATTCTATCGCAGGAATATTGAGTTTGCTGATAAGGGAGAATTGGAACAGGTCCGTGATTCAAGTTTTCTTAAGAGCGATCCCGTTGAGTGGACAGCAGAATGGGAGGAGGTTATTGACCAGGCAGATAAGATTGCGTATGGAAATCTTAAGGATATTCCACGAGGTATGGGGTTCTGTTTTGCTTTCTGGCACGAGCGTACATTGGCACTTGAAAAGTTCGGAATAGATTGGAAGAATCCTCATATAATGAATCCTAAAGTAATGTTTGACTAATACGACAGGCATATCCTGCATAATAACAAAGGTAAATAATGGGAAGAATTGAATGGGAAAAGACCACGGTCCAACATATGATTGAGTTATGGTGCAACAAAAAGCATGGAGGCAATCCTCTGTGTGAAGATTGCCGCTCACTGCTTGAATACTCGCTTTCCAGACTTGACCATTGCAAGTTCGGGGAAGAGAAGACCAAGTGTCACAAGTGTGGAATTCATTGTTATCGTCCTGATATGAGGGATAAGATTCGTCAGGTGATGAGGTTCAGCGGTCCAAGGATGATAGTTCATCACCCTCTTGAGGCATTGCGTTATATATTTTCCAAATAAGTGGTTTGGATCAGTATGTGAAAAAAGAGGTTTGGGTCAATGGAGGACAAATATGGCAGAAAAATGTATATAAAAGGATGGAAGAATTAGTATATTTGCGTTTTTAAGACTCAAGTATGAAGTATTTGAAAAAAATAAAATTCTCATTCGGTATCCGTTCAAGAGTGATGGCAGCGTCGGCAGTTTTGGTTCTGGTGCTGCTATTCTCTGGAATCGTAGCTTTCTTTGAGTTCGGAAGAATGAGTAAGGACATCTCGTTTGTGCTCTCAAATAATATCACCAGTGTTAATGAAGGGAGAATACTATTGGAGTTATGTGACAAGTACCAGTCCGGCTATTTCAGAAGGATGAATGGAGATGTTCTTTCGCCATCGGAAGCAGTTGAAATGGAAGATTTCAGTAAATCGATAGATCGTCTGCTCAGTACAGTAACCACAGACAATGAAAATATTATGGTCGACTCGGTCCGTTATGCACTGAGTGCCTATCTGCAAATGTCGCTTAAGGGGAAAGCCATCATGGATTCTTCACTGGCTGCCAAAAATGCTTGGTTTTTCGAAGATTTACAGCCAGTATTCAATAAATTGAGAGATTATGTAGTCGTACTTACAAATAACTCTCAAAAAGCTCTGTCTGACAATTATAGCGCAATGAATGACAGTTATTACCGTTCGATTATGCCGAGTGTCGTGGCTATGGGGGCGGGAATTATACTGATAATCCTCTTCAATTACTTTCTGAATATATATCTTCTCAGGCCGGTCATCAAGATCTACAACGGAATCAGGGATTATAGGGAACACAACAAAAGTTACAATGTCACATTCGATTACAACGGAGATCAGATACAGAATATGAACACACTGGTCAAAGAGATAATCAACGAAAATAAGAGGCTTAAGACAAGATGAATATTAAGCTGATATCCAGATATATAGGGGTTGCGTTGCTTTTCAATGCCGCCTTTATGGCCTTGTCTATGGTCGTCTCTATGTTGTACAATTTCGATGAGTCGCTCTCTCCACTGCTTCTGAGCACTATAATTACATCTCTTGTTGGGGTGTTTCCCTTGATTTTTGTAAAGAAGGAAGGGGTGCTCAATCTCAAGGAGGGTTTTGCCATAACTGTATTTACTTGGGTATTGAGCTTCATATTCGGAATGCTTCCTTATCTGCTCTTCGGAGGGCCGTTCTCATTATCCAATGCGTGGTTTGAGTCCGTTTCGGGATATACTACCACAGGATCCACCATCCTGACAGATATCGAGTCACTTCCGAAGGGACTGCTCTTCTGGCGATATTCAACCCACTATATCGGAGGGATCGGAGTTATGATATTCATGTTGATGGTACTTCCTACAATGAGCGCCTTCCAGCTACGCAAGATCGAAATATCATCACTTTCAAAGGATAATTACAGATATAGGACC
Source organism: Bacteroidales bacterium (assembly GCA_029010575.1). Lineage (GTDB taxonomy): Bacteria > Bacteroidota > Bacteroidia > Bacteroidales > UBA932 > Coprenecus. Next base: position 7,731 of record JAQXKS010000062.1, read on the forward strand.
AGAGAGATGTTGAGGGTGATTACCTATACTTACATTGGAATAACACTCTTGACATTCATATCACTGCTTTTAGCGGGAATGCCTGCGTTCGATGCTATAGGACATTCAATGACAATAGTGTCAACAGGTGGATTCAGTAATAGAAATTTATCTATTGCATCCTACAACTCTCCTGCTATCGAGAGAGTCTGTATACTTTTTATGTACCTTTCATCACTCCATTTCGGACTGATGTATGCTACGGTGGTAAATAAGTCCAAGATGCTTATCAGGTCCGGGGTATTCAGATATTATACCTCTTTCCTGATACTCTTTTCATTAGCAGTTGCAATAGACCTGATGTTCAACGGAGGCTATACATCCTGGGAACTCGCACTCAGAAGAGCAATATTTCAGGTGGTATCAATGGCCACTACTACGGGACTTGCAACAGCAGATACCAATACATGGCCGCTGTTCTCAATATTGGCACTTGGAATTGCAATGCTCCACGGAGGATGTTCCGGCTCAACATCCGGAGGCGTCAAAGCTGACAGAATCTGGATTTTCTTCAAGTCGCTCAGAAGTGAACTTACCCGCATGTTGCATCCGACAGCGTACGTACAGGTAAAGGTGGGAAAGAATTCCATTGACCATGGTACAGTCAGCAATGCCTTGTTGTTTATTGTCACTTTCTTTTTTACATCATTGGTAGTAACTCTCGTTCTTCTGTTTGGAGGACTTGATTTTACCGAGGCCCTCTCGGCCTCAGTAGCATCTTTGAGTAACTCGGGACCCGGTTATGGAGAGTGCGGCTCATTAGGCAGTTTTGCAGCATTCTCATCGTTTGAAAAACTGCTGCTTACGATTGAAATGTTTTTAGGACGTGTAGAAATATTCGCACTTCTTGTCTTCTTTAAAATATTCCAGAAATAACAGGAACTCTATCTATGGCTGTTCTATCATCATATATCGAATCAAAACTTCTTGGTAAGTTCTCATTTGCGCCTACTGAATGTCAGAAGAGGCTATTCAAAAGCATCTCTTCTTTTTTAGTAGAGGGGGATACTGATATAATGATAGTCAATGGTTTTGCGGGAACAGGCAAGAGTGAGTCGTTAGGGGCTTTGGTTTCTGTCATGCGGGAGATGGATATCAAGTATCGATTGATGGCACCGACAGGGCGTGCAGCCAAGGTGCTTTCAGTGTATACCGGAAGCAAGGCAAAAACCATCCATAAGCAGATTTACCGCCAAAAATCACTTAGCGAAGGTGTCGGACAGTTTACTCTCGATATAAATAAGCTATCAGATGCAGTCTTCATTGTAGACGAGGCATCTCTCATCTCAATAGACTCTGCCGGTAATTCCATCTTCGGAAGTGGTAATTTGCTGGAAGACCTTATCGAATATGTCAGACAAGGCAATAACAACCGTCTGATACTGGTAGGTGACAATGCCCAGCTTCCCCCTGTCATGCTGGACAAAAGCCCGGCGCTTGATTACGATTATATGGCTATGTTCGGACCGGTCCTTATAGAAAATCTTACTACCGTGGTGCGTCAGATCGATTCTTCAGGAATTCTTTACAATGCAACGCTCGTGCGTAAGATGATTGAGAAGGAGAGCTCTGATGTCCCTCCTCAAATGAAGGTGGCTGGTTTCCCGGACGTAAATCGTATCAGGGGTGGAGAACTTATCGAGGCTCTTGAGGATGCCTATTCGAAATATGGTGAGGATGAAACAGTCGTGCTGTGTCGCTCTAACAAGAGAGCTAACCGTTATAATGGCGGTATAAGAAGTACTATTCTCTCCAGGGAAGAGAATCTTGTCAGGGGGGACAGGCTGATGGTGGTGAAGAACTGTTATCAATTTTTAGAGGATGTTCCTGACCTTGATTTCATAGCTAATGGGGATATTGCAGAATTAGTGAAGATAAATGGTTATGAAGAACGGTACGGACTTCATTTTGCCAAGGCGGTTCTCTCATTTCCCGATTATGATAATATAGAGATTACAGCAAAGGTAATACTGGATACTCTTGCTTCAGAAACTGCATCCCTTGATTCTGAACAGCAAAAAGCACTATATGAAGGTGTATACGCAGATTATGACAATATAAAGACCAAACGCAAAAGAAATAACGCTGTCAGGGAGGACCCTTATTACAATGCGCTTCAGATAAAGTATTCTGCTGCCATAACCTGCCACAAGTCCCAAGGGGGTGAATGGAAATGTGTATTTATCGACAACTCTTTCTATAGGGATGAAATATCACTTGAAGACCTCAAGTGGCTCTATACTGCAATAACCCGAGCAGTAGAAAAGGTGTACTTCGTAAACTTTCCCGACTCGTTCTTCGTGTAGTCTGGTCACTCCGGCTTATCTCCTGATGACTCAGGAATAAGACAGGTGAGGATGATGATTTTTTCGCCCAGACAGTTGCGTGTGGCGATAAGTCGGTAGCTCTCGTTTTCCGCTGTGGATATCATTTTCCGCAGCTCTTCCGATTTCATCGGAAAGTTCCTTGCGATAACCGAACAGCCTGGAACTGTGGCAGCGACGCTTATGACATTCTTTTTTGAAAACGGTACTATGTCAATAATACGCTCTATCCTGCCAGGAAAATCACGGACAAGTGTTTCGCTGAGGTATATGTGGGTTTCCGGAGCGATTTTCTTGATATTGAACTTCTCGCAGATAAGTTTGAAACAGCCGGCCTTAAGCAGGGCGGCATCAGGCTCGTAGAGATAGAGTTCCCTTCCTGAAGTAATCCTCAAATCATCAGGAGAGGCAAGGACGATCCTGGCGTTTTTTTCGGATGACAGTGAGAATTTGATAACAGGGTGGGGCGTTTCGACACCGTCTGATAATGAAATCGTTATGGATGGCTCTCCATCAAATCCGCGTGTTATGAGCACAAGCATCTCCTTACATTCATTCTTGACAGATAAGATATGAACCTCAGAAATCTCACTGATGAGCGAGAGTGTGGCTCTTATATCCACCATTGGCGAGAGTTTAACCAATATTCTGTCAGTATATTCAAACAGAATGTCTTTAAGGAGGGTAATGTCAGGTTCGCTTTTGTTAATGGAGATGATTTTGTCTCCGGCCTTGTCCCTTCGTGCAGGGTCAGCATAGACAAGTCCGAACCTTCCATCGAATATCTTCCTGATATTGTCAGGTGATACCTCTTCACAGAATGTCTTGATATTGACGGCACCAAGAGTGGAAAAATTCTCTTTGGCAACTTCACAGAGCTCGCTGTTCCTCTCAATGTAAATAAGCTCAGAGGCAGTTTTGCTCAGATAGAATGAGTCTATTCCAAATCCTCCTGTGATGTCGGCAACCCTTTCCCCTTCAGGACAAAACCGTCTCTTATAACTTGCTGTCAGCTCGGAGGAGCACTGTTCCAGAGATATGGATTTTGGGTAAAGGATGGCAGGATTTGCATACCATGAGGGAAGCTTTTTTCTGATGGCGTTTCTTCCACTAATACACTCAGCAGCACACCGGACATCAATACCGGGGTATTTGCCTGCACTAAGAATCAGTCTTGCAGGATCCTCGTCAGAATGCTCCAAAATGAAATTCTGTAAATCTTTGTCCATAGAGAAATTATTAAAGCCTGTGTCAAAAATGAATTTTGGCACAGGCCTTTATTTTGTTTATATGGTCTCAGAAGAGATATGTTACCATCCGAGAACGTAAGCGAAGATAAGAGGCGCAACAATGGTTGCATCTGATTCAACAATGAATCTGGGGGTGTCCTTGGAGAGTTTTCCCCATGTAATCTTTTCATTGGGAACAGCTCCTGAGTAAGAACCATAAGAAGTGGTTGAATCAGAGATCTGGCAGAAATAAGCCCAGAGGGGAACGTCAGCCCACTCAAGGTCCTGAGCCATCATAGGCACTACACAGATCGGGAAGTCTCCGGCTGTACCACCTCCGATCTGGAAGAAACCAACGCCTTCACCACCTGAGTTTGCACGATACCATTCTGTAAGGAAAATCATTGTTTCAACACCATTCTTGATCATGTTGGTATCATATTCTCCTCTGATACAGTGTGCTGTAAAGATATTTGCAGTGGTGCAGTCTTCCCATGCAGGAACTACGATGGGGATGTTCTTTTCGCATGCAGCAAGAACCCAACTGTCTTTGGGGTCGATTTCATAATACTGTTCGAGGACACCGCTACGAAGGAGTCTGTAGATCACCTCCCAAGGGAAGAGCCTTTCACCTTTTGCCTTCATATCGTTCCAAACCTCTACGAGATGGTGTTCCAGGCGTCTGAATGCCTCCTCTTCGGGAATACAGGTGTCGGTTACACGATTCATGTGATTTTCAAGAAGTTCGTGTTCCTGCTCAGGGGTGAGGTCGCGGTAGTTGGGAACTCTCTTGTAGTGTGAGTGGGCTACAAGATTCATAATGTCCTCTTCGAGGTTGTTGGCTGAGCATGAAACAATCGAGAATTTGTCCTGACGAATCATTTCTGCCAGTGAAATACCGAGTTCAGCTGTACTCATTGCGCCGGCCATTGCCAGCATCATCTTTCCACCTCTGTTGATAAGATCATCGTATGCCTTTGCAGCATCTACCAGACTTGCCGAGTTGAAGTGACGGTAGTGATGAGTGATGAATTGAGAAATAGGTCCTCTTTTATCCATATTTTCTTGTTTTTACAAATGTTCTTTGTTAGTGGGTGCAAATTTACTATTTTTTAATAAATTTGCGGATTATTTAATGGGAAATTTATATGTTTGAGAATCTAACCGAGAAATTAGAACGGTCGTTCAAGATAATTAAAGGACAGGGCCGCATTACTGAAATCAATGTGGCTGAGACTCTTAAAGAAGTTAGAAGGGCACTACTTGATGCCGATGTCAGCTATAAGATAGCCAAGAGTTTCTGTGATGAAGTAAAGGCAAAGGCAATAGGTCAGAATGTACTTACAGCCGTACGTCCTGATCAGATGATGGTCAAGATTGTTCACGATGAACTGACCGCACTGATGGGCAGCTCGGCAACCGATATTAACATCAAAGGAAAGCCCGGTATCGTGCTCGTTTCCGGCCTTCAGGGTTCAGGTAAAACCACTTTCTGCGGAAAACTGGCGCTCAACTGCAAGAACAAAAGAGGCCTCAAAGTGCTTTTAGTTGCCGGTGACGTCTACAGACCTGCGGCGATTGATCAGTTGAAAGTGCTTGGTTCACAGATTGATGTAACGGTATATAGCGAGGATGGAGTAAAAGATCCTGTAAAGATTGCCAAGAATGCAGTGGCATTGGCTTCTAAAGAGGGTTATTCGTTGGTGATAGTCGATACAGCAGGTCGTCTGGCAGTGGACCAGGAGATGATGGATGAAATCGCAGCTATCAAAAAGGCGGTAAATCCTACAGAGACACTCTTCGTTGTGGACTCAATGACCGGTCAGGATGCAGTCGAAACAGCTAAGGCGTTCAATGACGTGCTCGATTTCGATGGAGTGGTGTTGACCAAGATGGATGGCGATACCCGCGGTGGTGCAGCTCTCTCTATCAAGGCTGTAGTGAACAAGCCCATCAAGTTTATAAGTTCAGGAGAAAAGATGGAGGCCCTGGATGTCTTCCACCCTAACCGTATAGCTGACCGTATCCTTGGTATGGGAGACGTTGTCTCTTTCGTGGAAAAGGCTCAGGAACAGTTTGACGAGCAGGAGGCTCGCAGACTTACCAGAAAACTTGCCAAGGACCAGTTTAACCTCTGGGATTTCTATCAGCAGATCCAGCAAATCAAGAAGATGGGTAACATTAAGGAACTGGCTTCCATGATTCCCGGTGTGGGAAAGGCGATCAAGGATGTCGACATTGATAACAACTCTTTCAAGAGTGTAGAGGCCATCATCTTGTCAATGACTCCCGCCGAAAGGGAAAATCCTCAGATTATCAACGGTAGCAGAAGAAAGAGAATTGCAGATGGCAGTGGTACGACTATTGCAGATGTAAACAGACTTCTCAAACAGTTCGAAGGTACAAGGAAGGTTATGAAGACAGTCGCTTCTGGGGGTATGAAGGGAATGATGAAGAATGCAAAGAAAATGAAAAGAAGATAATTGACATGGAACTACTTAAAGGAAAAGAAACTGCCGATTCCATCAAGAAGGAGATCTCGGCAAAGGTCGCCGAAATAGTAAGAAACGGGGAGAGACCGCCTCATTTGGTTGCTATTATCGTGGGAGAAAACGGAGCCAGCAAGACTTATGTAGCCAATAAAGAGAGAAACTGTGCTCAGGTTGGCTTTAAATCCACAGTGCTGAGTTACCCTGAAGACACTACTGAAGAATTTCTCCTTGGAGTGATAGATAAACTTAACAATGATGACGAAGTGGATGGTTTTATCGTGCAGCTGCCACTTCCCAAACATATTGATGAAGAAAAGATTATCAATGCAATCTCTCCAAAGAAGGATGTCGACGGCTTCCATCCCAAAAATGTAGGTCTTATGCTCCTGGGAGAAGATACTTTCATCTCTGCGACTCCCTATGGTATCATGCTCCTTCTGGAACATTACAATATTGAAACTTCAGGAAAGCACTGCGTAGTATTGGGACGAAGCAATATTGTCGGCCGTCCGGTTGCCAATCTCCTTTCTCAGAAGTCAAAATATGGCGACTGCACAGTGACCATCTGTCATAGCAGGACAAAGGATATTGAGAAATATACCCGTGATGCAGACATAATAATTGC
>JAQXKS010000063.1 GCA_029010575.1 Bacteroidales bacterium
GTGGCTATTATATTCAATCGTTTCATGACAGTCAAATTATATAAACTCTTCGCAAATGTAAAAAAAAGTATTTTTTTGTAACAAAAAATCATTTTTTACGTCTTCATTGTAAACAACTTTAAAAACAAGAGATGATGAAAAAAATTATTACAGCTTTTATAGCAGCAACAGCAGTTCTATTTGCAACTGCACTGACAGCCTCCACCGCTTATGCTAAAACAGAAGATTTGACATCCCTATTCAAAAAATATGATAAGCTTGACAAGAATGACAAGGTGGACTATATGGAGATAAAGGGCCTGCTGCTTTCCCTTTGTAAGATGGGCGACATTAAAGTAGGTGAGTGCGATGCAGAGGCCCAGTTTGTAAAGAATATGGAGTCCATTGAGTTCTTTGAAATAGATAATGAAAACAATTATATACTTTTCAGCAATTTCTGCACAGATCTTGAAAAGATACTCAATACCTACGCTATGGTGATGGAGACAAGGGAAGGTGATGAAGTGATCAAGATGTATGTCCGGGAACTTGGAAACGATTCTTTCAAAGATCTTGTTATCTTTACAGCCGATGAAGAGATCGATGTCGTATCCATCAGGGGAGACTTCCCTATCGCTTCCCTCAACGAATCGCTGACACATAAATTTGACAAATGACACAATATGATTTCAAAAGTATATGGTTCCCCTACAATGGTGATTTCTACAGAGTAGCCTTTTCTCTGCTCAAAGATCGGGATGAGGCTATGGATGCAACCCAAGACCTGTATATCAAGCTGTGGAACATGAAGAATATGCTTGATCAGGTAGAGAACCCTAAGGCTTTCGGGAGCAGGCTCATGAAAAATCTCTGCCTGGACAGAATCAGAAAAAGGAACAGCAGACCCGATACCGCCTCGGCCATCACATATGAACCTGCCGGGGAGAATGGAAGGGGAAGCGATTCTCAGATGATCGGGAAAGAGGATATAAGGATGCTTGAAGCAGCGATGGAGAAACTTCCTCCGACCCAGCGGCAAATCATAAGACTCCGTTTTTACGAAGAAAAGAATTTTGAAGAGATAGCATCGGAAATGGGCCTTTCTCAGATAAATGCCAGAGTCCTGCTATCAAGGGCAAGAAACCGTTTAAAAACTTTATTAAAACGAAATATATGACAGAGATACCTAAGGATTTGGAAAATAATGTAGAACATCTCATAAACAGCATGAGTCTTGTCGAGAACATCAGGTATAGTCAGAGAAGGGACTCTATCGGAAGAAAGATAGCCCTATACTCTCTTTCAGCTGCAGCTTCAGTAGTTCTTATCATAACTGTTGCTCTATCTTTGACTAGGGTGAAGACTCCGCGGGATACATTTGACGACCCTATTCTGGCCTATATGGAGGTAGAGAAGGTGATGTCCAAAATAAATGACCATATATCTGTGCCTGCGGGTACTATATCAATGACAGAGGATATATTAAACAAACAAAAAACAATATTTAACACTACAATAAAAAGATGAAAAGAATAATTGCAATCTTGGCAGCATTTGTGGCAACAACCGCACTTTTTGCACAACAGTCCGAAAATGAAATATATGCAAAATATAATGGGAAGAAGGGTGTAAGCACCGTCTATATCTCTCCCGCAATGTTCAAAATGATGAGCAAACTTCCTGAACTGGAGGTAGCAGATGATAAAGATGTGGATATCTCAACGGCTCTAAAATCGTTCAACGGTATGTATGTAATCGAGGTTGAGAACAGCAGACTCCATAAGCAGCTAGTATCTGATGTTAACCTTATGATTCAGAACAGTAAAATGGAACTGATGACTGAGACCAATGACGGAGAAGAGTCTGTAAAGATTTATGTAGAGTACAATGGTGATTGTATAAAGAATTTTGTCCTTTTGGAATGTGAACATGATTCAGTGACATACATCTCCATCATCGGAGAGATAGATATGAAAACATTGCAGCAACTCATGAATTAATCGGTCAGAAGTATTTATATGAAGCATATTATAGACAGTAGATCTATAGTCGTTCCCGACAACACAATTTTCTACGCCCTCAAAGGGGTGAATCATAACGGTCACGACTATATCCCTGACCTTTACTCCAGGGGTGTAAGAAAATTTGTAATTTCGGATGAATCCTGCATATCGGATGATATGCAGGATGCTTCGTTTACTGTGACGGCAAGTCCTCTTGAGAAATTGCAGTCCGATGCAGCATCATGGCGGAAGAGTGTCAAAGCAAAGGTGGTGGCCATTACCGGCAGTAACGGAAAAAGCGTGGTGAAAGAGTGGATTGCCCAGTTGGCTGGCAATGATATAAAGTTAAGCCGCAGTCCCAGGAGTTACAATTCGCAGGTGGGGGTTCCCCTATCTCTCTTCGAAATATCTCCCGAGAGTGATATGGCACTCATAGAGTGCGGCATTTCCCGTCCGGGAGAGATGGCCATCCTCGAGAGCATTGTCTCTCCGGATGCCGGAATATTCACACATTTTGCCGATGCCCATGATTCCGGCTTTTCATCTCGTCAGGAAAAGTTCAGGGAGAAGAGCCTCCTTTTCAGAAATTGCTCTTACATCATATGCAGGGAAGGGGAGAATGCACAGGCATTAAGGAGCCTGCTGCCGCCAAGTTGCGATATTGTCACATGGGGGACATCTTCATCCGCCAGCTACAGGGTCAGTATCGTGGAAAAGCGGCCGGAGAGCATCCATTTTACAGTGGACAATGTGCATTATACTATTCCTTTCGGGGATGATGCATCATATGAGAATGCCCTCAACTCTATAGTTTTTCTGCTACATGAGGGATTCTCAGCAGAGATTCTTTCCAAAAGGGCTTCATCTCTCCAGCCTGTTGCCATGAGAATGGAGATAAGGGACGGAGTAGAGGGGTCTATCATTATAAAAGACTACTACAATTCTGATCTTGCCTCTTTGGAAATAGCTCTGAACAATCTCTCTGCTCAGAATCGCAAACGTACCAAGGCGGTAATCCTTTCAGATTTCATTGGTGTCGAAAATGAGCAGACGTACCGTAAGGCTGCACGGCTGGTGGCCAATGCAGGTGTAACTATATTTATCGGTATTGGAGATTCGCTCACGCACTGGAGTCACCTTTTCGAGAATATCGGAACTGCTCTCTTCTTTGCAGATACTGAAAGTTTCGTCTCTTCGATAGATCGCAAAATATTCAGAGACAGTGTAATTCTGATTAAAGGTGCCAGAAAGTTCCGTTTTGAGTATATAGGTGCCTTTCTGCAGAGGGAGTCGCATACTACCACTCTGGAGGTAGATCTTGACGCGATGGTAGGCAACATGGCTGCTTATAGATCGAGGATTCCTGCCGGGACAATGATGGCTGCAATGGTCAAGGCTTTCTCATACGGTGCGGGCTCAGCAGAGGTAGCTTCTATTCTGCAGTTCAACGGTATCAATTATCTTATGGTTGCATATGCAGACGAGGGGATGGAGCTTAGACTCAAGGGAATAACGGCTCCAATAGCAGTAATGAATCCCGAGCCTGAGTCTTTTGACCAGATGATAGAGTTCTCGCTTGAACCGGAGATTTATTCAATAGACATTCTCGAAAAGTTTGAGAAAGCTCTTGCTATCCATTCTGTCAAAGACTATCCTGTCCATATCAAACTCAATACAGGTATGAACAGATCGGGCCTTGACCCTCAGGATGTGGATAAGCTGCTCGATTTCTTCTCTGTAAGCAGGCTTTCGCTGATACGTTCAGTGTTCTCGCACCTGAGTGTAGCGGATGATCCATCCCAGGACGATTTTACTCTCGCCCAGATCAAACTTTTTGAAAGTCTCTCTCACCGGATATGTAGCAGATTCGAGCATAGAATAATACGCCATATACTCAATAGTGCAGCCATAGAGAGGTTCCCTCAATATTCATTCGATATGGTCAGACTTGGTATAGGCCTCTATGGAATCGGGGGAATAGAGGGCATAAAGCCTGTAAGCAGCTTCAAAAGCCACATAGTGAGTCTGAGGAATATTACTCCTGAACAGAGTGTCGGTTACGGAAGGATGGGAAGGGTCAAAGTAAATTCCACTATTGCCGTAGTTCCCGTTGGATATGCAGATGGACTTGACAGACACTTGGGATGCGGTGTGGGACGGATGTATGTAAATGGATCCTATGCTCCTGTTATCGGCAATATCTGCATGGATGCCTGTATGATAGATGTTACAGGTATAGACGTAAAAATAGGAGACGAGGTGGAAATTTTCGGTCCTCATCTCCCTGTGACGGAAATAGCAGCCAGACTCAATACTATTCCCTATGAAATTTTAACAGGTATATCCCGAAGGGTCAAGAGAATCTACTTCAAGGAGTAGATGGTTCTAACAATATCTTCCGGGTCTATCTTCAGAAGTTTGGCTCTTTTACAGAGTTCGGGAAGTTCCTTCTCAAGGAACTCTCTTCTCTCTTTGGCAAGTATTTTCTCTATGGCATCTTCTGCTATAAAGAAACCTATGCCACGCTTGTTGTATATGATACCCTCAGCTGTGAGTCTTTCGTAGCTTCTCATCACAGTGTTGGGGTTCACTCCTATCTGTGCTCCGTACTCTCTTACTGATGAAATGCGTTCTCCAGGGGAGAGCTTGCCGTTGAGGATTCTTTCTGTTACGGAGTCGCATATCTGTACGAATATCGGCTTGTTTTCAGAAAATTCCATAATTAGTGCTTTAGATGATTTATTCTTAAGTAAATGGCTACAAGCAGACCAATGTTTATAATGCTGTCACTGATGGTGTCGACCAGAATCAGATTATTTCCTATTGAGGTGATGGTTTCTATAGCTTCTTCGTCGCTCGAGCACACTAAGCTTCCATCCAGTACGGAGTTGAACAGGAGTGGAGTACCTACCAGTCCTACTATGATACCTATCATAATAAGGCAAAGGATTGTCTTAGCCGATTTGTTTCTCTTGAATATGATGGCTCCCAAGACAAAGGGAAGAATCATCTGTGGCATTTCGTCATAGAGAATCCACTTGTTTTCGATGAATGGAAATAGAGGTGCAAGTTCTTCTGTGGCTATCTCACCCAGTGACATTATGTTGCATGCTGTTGAGACAATCGATTGTCCGCAATTTGAATCTATTATGCAAAGCAACCAGTCGCAAAGCAGAAAACCTCCGATGGTGAGAAAAGGAACCACAATGAGTGTCATAATCATCATGCTTAAAAATTTCTCCAACTTCGAGGCAGGGAGCATAAGCCATTGGGAACCAAGTCCCTTGTCGGTGAGAAATCCGTAGCATTTGGATGGCATTGCTATTGCCATTATCAATATGGATAACCCAAGTATGGGGATTCTTCCCATAATTGGTGTGCTCACCCATTTCCCGAGAAAGACAACAGATGATATCCCTGTCAGGAAGTAAGTTATGATACCCATAAGAATCAGGATAATCATGCTGATTCCGAAGTTGACGCGGCAGTTGTTGAGGTCGTAAATGAGGTATTTTCCGAACCTGCCCAAATCGAATGTATTGTTCTTTTTCATGGATGTGCTATTTGTTGAAGATCTCTTTAATGAATTGTTTATTTCTGAGGACAGCGTTGAAGAGTGCCTCAAGGTTTACTTTGCTTTCAATTTCGTATTTGTTGGTCATAACCTTGATATTACTGCCGGCAATGTTCTCTTCGTAGAGAATTTTGGCTCCATTCTCAATGTCAGAATAAGTGTAGTCGAAATAGAGTTTTTCAGTAATCTTCTCAATAGAGGCATTCAGGAGTATGTCGTTGTTGTCGAGGATTATGACAGGGTCTATGATATTCTCGAGATCTCGAACCTGGTGTGTGGAGATGACAATTGTAGCGTCTTCGTCAGTATATTTTGAAATTGCGCTCCTGAACTGGGTCTTGGATGGGATATCCAGCCCGTTTGTCGGCTCATCCATGTATAGGTATTTCACATTGCATGCAAGTGCAAAGGAGATGTAGCACTTTTTGAGCTGTCCGTAAGACATCTTGTTCATCATGAAAGATGGATCAGTGTCAAACTCCTTCATGATAGTGATGAACTTTTCATAATCGAACCTATCCCTGAATTTGCCGTTAATCTTTGCAAAATCGCAGGCCTTCATATTGAAAGCAGGGATATTGTCAGCCAGGAAATACTGATCTTGAAGGAATGAGGGTTCCCTATTATATGGGTTATAGCCATCAGTCCTTATGGTGCCACTTTTCGGTTTTTTAAGACCACAAAGAAGGGTGAGAAGAGTAGTTTTCCCTACTCCGTTTTCACCAAGAAGACCATAAATGTGCCCTCCTGTGAGTGTAATCGAGATGTTCTCGAATAAGGGGGTTTTGCCGTAATCAAAACCGAGGTTTTTAATTTCTACCATAATAGTGTTCTACTTTACTAATACACTGCAAAGGTAATACAATTTTTTAAATTGCAAAAAAAACTGTGTCAGATTTTCTACTTCTGACACAGTTTTTGATATTAACTTATGAACGTGAATTTATCGTATTATGATAGTTTGCGTTTGATTTCTACGATTTGATATGCTTCGACCATATCTCCGACTTTGATGTCGTTGTATCCATCAATGTTCAGACCGCAATCCATTCCTGAGGTAACCTCTTTGACATCATCCTTGAAGCGTTTGAGTGATCCGAGGACTCCGGTGTAGACAACGATACCGTCTCTGATGACACGTACTTTTGCTGTTCTGCTGAGTTTTCCTTCTCGTACGATACATCCGGCAATCGTTCCCACTTTAGATATTTTGAAGGTTTCAAGTACCTCTGCTGTAGCTGTAATTTCCTCTTTTTCTTCAGGTGCAAGCATACCTTCGATACCGTCTTTGACCTCATTTATTGCATCGTAGATGACTGAGTAGAGACGTATTTCGATTTCCTCTTTTTCAGCAAGTTTGCGTGCTGAAGCTGAAGGACGTACCTGGAAGCCTATGATGATGGCGTTAGATGCTGCTGCCAGAAGCACATCTGATTCGGAGATTGCACCCACAGCCTTGTGTATGACGTTGACATGGATCTCTTCTGTAGAGAGTTTGATGAGCGAATCGGAGAGCGCTTCGATGGAACCGTCTACGTCACCTTTGACGATTATGTTGAGTTCCTGGAAGTTACCGATGGCAATTCGACGTCCGATCTCTTCAAGTGTGATGTGTTTCTGGGTTCTGAGTCCCTGAATTCTCAGGAGCTGTTCGCGCTTGTTGGCAAGTTCCTTGGCCTCTTTTTCTTCTGCCATCACGTTGAAGAGTTCACCGGCAGTAGGAGCTCCGTTGAGCCCAAGTACCGATACTGGGGTGCTTGGTGGAGCTTCGGTTATCTTCTGACCTCTTTCGTTGAACATCGCTTTTACCTTTCCGTAATAGCTTCCGCTGAGCATGATGTCTCCGATTCTCAAGGTACCTGTCTGAACCATTACTGTCGCCAGGAATCCACGACCCTTGTCAAGCGAAGATTCTATGATTGAGCCTTTTGCCATTCTGTTGGGGTTGGCCTTAAGTTCCAACAGGTCGGCTTCCAAGAGGACTTTCTCAAGGAGAAGGTCGACATTCAGTCCGCTTTTGGCAGAGATCTCCTGACACTGGTATTTTCCGCCCCAGTCTTCCACGAGTATATTCATGTTTGCGAGCTGTTCGCGAATCTTGTCAGGATATGCTCCTGGCTTGTCAATCTTGTTGATTGCGAATATCATAGGAACTCCTGCAGCCTGAGCATGGTTGATAGCCTCTACTGTCTGGGGCATTATCGCATCGTCTGCAGCAATGATTATGATTGCAAGGTCTGTGATCTTGGCACCTCTTGCGCGCATGGCTGTGAAGGCTTCGTGTCCGGGGGTGTCGAGGAAGGTTATCTGCTTTCCTGTAGGTAGTGTCACGCTGTAGGCACCGATGTGCTGAGTGATACCACCTGCCTCTCCGGCGATTACATTTGCCTTGCGGATGTAGTCCAGGAGTGATGTCTTACCATGGTCAACATGTCCCATTACTGTGATGATGGGGGGTCTTTCCACGAGGTCTTCAGGTTTGTCCACCTCTTCCTTGACCTCTTCTTTGGTATCAGCCGTTACAAATTCGACTTCATATCCAAACTCTTCCGCTACCAGTACCAATGCTTCTGCGTCAAGACGCTGATTGATGGAGACCATAAGGCCCAGATTCATGCAAGCTGCTATGACTTTGGTGACAGGGGTATTGTTCATCATTATAGCCAAGTCGTTGACTGTAACGAACTCTGTAACCTTGAGCTTATTGCTCTCCATCTGCTGAAGTTCTCTCTCTTCCTCCATTCTTTGGGAGATGAGTTCCCTCTTTTCCCTTCTGTGCTTTGATCCTTTTGTCTTACCCTTGCCCTCTGTCATACGTGCGTATGTCTCTTTGATTTGCTTCTGGATAAGATCTTCGTCTATTTCAGTGCGGATGGGCTTGACCTCTTTCTTCTTGTTGCTCTTTTTGGAAGCGTTGTTTTCCCTGTTGGACTTTTCACTTGCATTGTTATCCTTCTTGCGGTTTTTGTTGCCGTGATTGTTGTCCTTGGGAGCGTTCTTGGAGATGTCTACCTTTTCTGCTGTCTGTTTTACAATTCTCTCTCTCTTTTTGTGACTGCTGTTCTTATCCTTGTGGGAAGAGGGTTTCCTTTCGAACTGTGACAGGTCTATGGTTCCGCTTATTACCGGACCTGCCATCTTGGGTACGTTGGTAGTGATGTGTTCTACCTGTGCCGGCCTTTCAGAGGAGACTTCCTTTTTGGGGAGATTCTGTTTTGACTGCATCTTCTGCTGTTCCTCTCTATTCTCTTTAGTTTCTTCTTTCGACTTTTCCTGTACTACAGGTGTCGGTTTGGTTTTAGGTGCAGGCTGCTGCGCAGGGGTGGAACTCTTATCAGGAAATTTCTGATCCTTGACTGCCTCTTTTGCAGGTGCAACTGAGGGTTTGGGGGTGTTTTTCCTATCGAGATCAATTTTTCCTAAAATCTTGAGTCCACTGCTGGTGCTCTGACTCTGCGAAACTTTTTCTACGGCGGGCTCCGGTTTGGCTGAGCTGGAGATGTTGGACTTGATGAAAACCTCTTTTTCGTAAGGTTCTTCCTCTTTCTCGGATTTAGACTCCTTTTCTGTTATATCTTTGACCTTAATGGCCACTTTCTTGGATTCTTCTTTGATTTTCTGCTCTTTGGCATACTCTTTCGCCACGAGGGTATAGGCTTCGTGCGAAATAGTCGCGTTGGGCGCTGATTCTACATCAAAGCCCTTCTTTGTCAAAAAATCCACCAGAGTTCCCAGACCTATGTTAAATTCTTTAAGTATCTTGTTAATTCTGTATTCTTGTCCCGCCATATTAATATTGTTTTAAAAATTATTCAAATTCTGCACGTAATATCTTCTGTACATCCTCAACTGTCTCTTCGTCCAGGTCGGCACGTTTTGAGAGCTCTTCGACGCTGACGGCGAGAACGCTCTTGGCTGTGTCGCATCCGATGCCCTTGAGAGCATCGATAATCCACTGGTCGATTTCATCGTTAAATTCATCCAGAAGGACATCTTCTTCGTATGTGTCTTCACCACCTTCGCTAACTCTGAAGACATCTATTTCGTATCCTACCAGCATGCCTGCCAGCTTGATATTGTAGCCATTCTTTCCGATTGCCACAGATACATCGGAAGGGTTGAGGTTTACTCTTACTCTACGGGTCTCTTCATTGATCTCCATTGATACTATCTGGGCAGGGCTCAATGCTCTGGAGATGAGCAGCTGTACGTTGTTGGTCCAGGGAATGATGTCGATGTTTTCGTTTCTGAGTTCCCTTACGATGCCTTTTATTCTGGAACCGTTTACTCCGACGCATGCTCCGACAGGATCGATACGTTCGTCATAGGATTCCACAGCGACCTTGGCTCTCTCACCGGGTATGCGTACCACCTTCTTGATGGTTATAAGTCCGTCGAAGATTTCAGGAACTTCCTGCTCGAAGAGTCTCTCAAGGAATGAGGAAGAGGTTCTGGAGAGTGTGATTACAGGGATGTTGTTCCTCATATCCACTTTTTCAATTACAGCCTTTACAGTATCTCCCTTCTTGAAATGATCTGAAGGAATCTGTTCTGATTTGGGGAGAACGAGCTCCTTGCCGTCCTCGTCCATAATCAGTGCTTCCCTTTTCCATGACTGGTAGATCTCTCCTACTATTATTTCACCCTCTTTGCTCTTGTATTTGTTGAAAAGATTAGCCTTTTCAATGTCTGCAATTCTTCCCTGAAGATTCTGGCGGAGATTGAGGATTCCTCTTCTTCCGAAATCTTCCATCTTGAATTCCTGTGAGAAATCCTCTCCTATTTCGTATGAGGGGTCGAATTTATGCGCTTCCTCAAGTGAAATCTGAGTATTGGGGTCTTCCACTACGTCAACAACTTCACGGTTTCTCCAGATTTCGAGGTCACCTTTGTCGATGTTGATGATGATGTCGAAATTGTCAGCCGAACCGTACATCTTGATGAGCTGTGTCCTGAAGATATCTTCCAGAACGCTCATGAGAGTGGCTCTGTCAATGTTCTTAAGCTCTTTGAACTCAGCAAATGTGCTTATAAGATTTACTTCCATTGTTTATAATTCTTCTTCTGTAATATTGTCGTTGGTATCGCCTGCAGAGCTGACCATCAGCGAAAAGTCTTCAACATCTCGGTCGAGACCCTTTTCAATGTGTCGGCTCAGTGCTACACAGTCGTCTATGTTGACTGGTCTGCCATTTGCTCTGAAGAAGACTTTTATGTTGTTCGCCTTGTTCACTTTTATGTTTACAAGGGTGAGCTCATTGTCTTCCATATATGTGCCTATGGCATTGATTACTTGTTCTTTAAGTATCATATTAACAATTATTGGTAACAAAAAAGGGACTCACCGTCCCTTTCCTCCATTTCTTTTCTGATGCAAATGTATACTCTTTTTGCAGATAATCCAAAAAAAAATTGTTTATTTGCAACGTTTAAACTGTAACAATTATTGATTATGGAGATCAGTGCACAAGCGATAGCAGACCATTTGGGTGGGGAAGTAGTTGGAAATCCCAATGTTATGGTTTCGTCAGTGGCGAAAATAGAGTCCGGAAAACCGGGAACACTATGTTTTTTGGCAAACCCGAAATATGAACATTACCTCTATACTTGTAAAGCAAGTATTATTTTGATAAACAAGTCTTTTGAACCTAAAGAACAGCTGAGTGCCACTCTTGTGAGGGTGGATGATGCATATGCTGCAATGGCCTCTTTGCTGGAACTTCTCAATTCTATGAAGAAAAACAGAGTCAGGGGCCGTTCATGGAGAGCTTCAATCGCCTTCTCTGCAAAGCTGGCCAAAGGGGTCGGAGTGGCTCAGTTCGCATATATAGGAAAGCGTTCAACTATAGGAAAGAACACTCAGATTTATCCTCATGTGTACATAGGAGATGATGTTGTAATAGGCGATAATTGTATTATCTATCCTGGTGTTAAGATATATTCCGGATGCAAGGTTGGTAACAGGTGTATTGTTCATGCAGGTGCCGTGATTGGTGCTGATGGTTTCGGATTTGCCCCTCTGCCCGATGGCTCATACAAGAAAATACCCCAAACAGGAATAGTCACTATTGAGGATGATGTCGAAATCGGAGCAAATACAACGATTGACCGTGGTACTATGGAGACCACTATTGTCAGAAAAGGAACAAAACTTGATAACCTCATACAGATTGCCCACAATGTACAGATAGGGGAAAATACAGTAATTGCTGCACAAACCGGCATTGCTGGCTCAACAATTGTAGGGAACAACTGTGTATTTGGAGGACAGGTGGGTATTGCAGGTCATCTTAAAATAGCGGACAAGACATCATTTGCAGCACAAGCGGGTCTTATCAGCAATATCAAGGAGCCTGGAAAGGCGTATATGGGAATGCCGGCAATTGAGTATCGGACTTTCATGAAGGCATACGCTACCTTTAAGAACAATGGACAGAAATAACAATGAACAGAAGACAAAGAACATTAAAATATAGCCATACATTCAAGGGAAAGGGATTACATTCAGGTAAAAGTGTGACAATGGTGGTTTCACCGGCTCCTGCCAATACTGGAATCCGCTTTTACAGATCCGATCTTTCAGGTTCGCATCCTATGGAGGCAGTGGCAGACCATGTAATTTATACGCAGAGATGCACAACCCTCGAACACGACAATGTCAGAATCTTTACTTTGGAACATCTGATGTCGTCTCTGGTGGGGTTAGGTATTGATAACGCCATGGTGAATATAGATACCTTTGAGGTTCCCATTCTGGATGGTAGCGCAAAACCGTACGTGGATGCTTTCGGCAACGACCCTTTGTGTGAAGAGACTGCACCTGTCACATATATCGACATCACTGAGCCGATTGTCTATAATGATCCTTCCGGCTCGATAATTAAAGTGACTCCTTCAGACCACTTCAGCGTGGATCTGACTGTCGATTTTAATTCGAAGGTTCTCGGAGTTCAGAAGTTCCATTGGGAAGAGGGAATGGATTATGCAAAGGAACTGGCTCCATGCAGAACTTTTGTCTTCTTTCATGAACTTGAAATATTGTATAAGAACAATCTGATAAAGGGAGGAGATCTTGACAATGCTTTGGTGATTGTGGAAAATCCTGTGAGTGACGAAGAGATTTCCCATATTGCCGGACTATTTAATGTAGAGAAGATCAAAAGGAATTCCAATGGTTACCTGGATAATGTCTCACTACACTATGATAATGAATGTGTAAGGCACAAGATGCTTGACCTGCTGGGAGATTTTTCTTTGGTCGGTAGCAGGATAAATGCCCATATAGAGGCTTTTAAGTCTGGTCATAAAGTCAATACCACTGTCGCAGGCATGATAAGAAACAAATATATAAACAATAAATAAAGGAACAACTAATTAAAAATATATGCAGCAGTTTTCAACAGTACATCCAAATGCAAAGATAGGTGCTAATGTAACTATCGGTCCCTATTGCTTTATAGCAGAGAATGTAGAAATAGGTGACGGTTGCCAAATTGGCCCTAATGCGGTGATATTCGATTATGTAAAGATAGGAAAGAACTGCCGTGTCTTCCCTGGGGCTGTTATAGGTGCAATTCCTCAAGACCTTAAATTCTCGGGAGAAGTCTCCTGGGTAGAGATAGGGGACAATACCACTATCAGAGAGTGTGCTACCATCAATCGTGGTACAGCAGCCAGTGGAAAGTTACTTACCAAAATAGGCAGTAATTGCTTGATAATGTCATATGCCCATGTAGCTCATGACTGCAATATTGGAAACAATGTTATCCAGACAAGTTATGTAGGACTTGCGGGTGAAACGGATGTTGATGACTGGGCAATAATAGGTGGAGGCTCAAAGGCCCATCAGTTCTCACGCATTGGTGCACATGCGATGATAGCCGGTGGATCCCTCATTTCAAAAGATGTTCCCCCCTATGCACTTGCAGGCAGAAACCCTCTCTCATTCTGTGGAATCAATCATGTAGGACTCAGAAGAAGAGGTTTTTCCAATGAACAGATAGAACGCATACGCGAAATATATCGTATAATATATAATAGTGGTCTGAATAGGAAAGATGCATGTCAGGAGGTCCTCAGGGAAATTCCTCATTGCATTGAGAGAGATACCATTCTTAATTTTATTGCTGCAAGCAAGAGGGGTATCATCAAGTTTACCGATTTGGCGATTGAAGAGTAATACATCGTGGATTGCCTTTTATCTACAGCATATTTCCCTCCCGTCGAGTACATGAAGATGATTGCCCGCGGGGAGGGAATTTTCATTGAAAGATGCGAGAGGTACCAGAAACAGAGCTACCGCAACAGGTGCAGAATTCTTGCCTCAGATGGTCCCCTCTCTCTGAGTATCCCTCTTGAAAATTCTCCATCAAAGGATATCTCCGTGATGAGGATTGATTATTCAAAACCATGGATTCTCCAGCATAAAAGGGCTATTGTTTCTGCATATAATTCATCCCCTTTCTTTATTTACTACATGGATGAAATATTTTCAATTCTGGACAGAAGGTATCAATATCTGCTTGAATTGAATATGGCGCTTCTTGAAAAGCTGGTTGTCTTATGTGGAATTCGCAAGGATATAGCACTTACACATAGCTATTTACGCACTGAAGAGCTTCCATGGCAAATGTGTGACCTAAGGGAACTTATTCATCCCAAGAAAGAGGCAATCTGTACTTGCGAAAGCTATTACCAAGTATTTTCCGACAGATTCGGATTTGTCCCTTCGCTCTCAGTTCTCGACCTTCTGTGCAATGAGGGACCTAATGCCATCTCTTTTCTATAGACTCAAACCAAATCGAGACTAAAGCTCTAATTCAGGCTTTTGATTACAAGTACTCTCCGACAGTTATCTTTGATTCTGAATCTTTCATCGGATCGTAGACCTACTATAGAGAAAATCTTCCCATTGCTGCAAAGCAGTGGAATGCGTTTTTTGTTCAGGCAGTCTATCTTGAGGTCTTTGTAGAAATCGCTGATTTTCTTGCTGCCTTTCATTCCGAATGGGAAAAATCTGTCCCCGTTCTCCCAGCTTCTGCAGATTATGGGAAATTTTATTTCCGTGGCATCGATGCAGTGTACGCCCTCTTTATTCAAGTATTTGATATATCCACCATCTTCAATGAGTTCCAGCTCAAAGTCCCTACCTCCAAAACTATACTTGCCACAGCCTGTTATTTCAATCTGAGTCGGATGGAGCTCACTTGTGGGCAGAATCACCAGAGATGTGGCAGCTGAGGCAATGGTATGCCTTTGTGAACGAAAGATTTTGCCCGGTTCTTCCTCTATGGCCTCTTCTATGTCTGAAATTTGCGAAGAATTGAATCCGAAGTCTCTCAGAATCATGTATAGCCAGTATTTTACATTGCCCTCTTTCGCAAGTGCTGCCGTATCTATGAGCAGTGTCCCGTATTTATCTTTGTGGCAAAAAAGATCTCTCTTTTGCAGATAGAGGTTTTCAAGAATCTGTGAAACCTGTGCAAAAATTTCTCCGTTGTGTTTCATAGTTGCGGAGAATGATGGATTGATCTTCCTAAACTCGGGAATTATGATGTTGCGGATACGGTTTCTGGCGTAATGAGACTCGAAGTTGGTATGGTCATCGCGGTGGCCGTAGCGATTGAGCGCAGCGTACTCTTCTATTTCCTGTCGTGAGAAATTAAGAAGGGGGCGGATAATTCTTCCATTTGTAGCGGGAATTCCTCCTATTCCTTTGATTCCTGATCCTCTGGTGAGGTTGAGGAGTATGGTCTCGACGACATCGTCTCTGTTGTGGGCTATACAAATGTAGTCGTAATCATATTCTGAGCACAGCTTTTCGAACCAGCTGTAGCGGATCTCTCTGGCTGCCATCTGTGTAGACTGGCCGTGGGCATGGGCGTACTCTTTGGTGTCGGCTTTCAGAAAATGGGCTTTTATTCCCCTCTCTGCAGACCACTCCCTGACGAACTCTTCGTCGGCATCGCTGTTGGCTCCGCGAAGTGAGAAGTTGACATGTGCTATTGCAAAAGAGGGTTTCATGGGTGATCTGAAGAAGAGTTCTGCCATTGTGATCGAATCTATTCCTCCGCTTACACCCAATAGGTATTTATGCGAAGTGACCTCCCCTGACGCGGAGAGGTCACTGAGCGCCTTGTCAAATCTCTTACTTAGCCTTGACATATTGTCCGAAGGTATATGTGAATCCGAGTCCGACAATCTCCTTGAACTGGACACGTGCAGCCTTGACGCCGTTTTTATCTGCGATTTTGATGTTGTCATCGTAGATAAGGTTGGTTCTCAGAGTTATCGTGAAGTATTTTGCAAGTGAGAGGGAAGCATCGACATCCCAGTATACCTGAATGTTTTCCGGTTTGTTGAGATAGTCGGAGAATAGTGTTAGGTTGGTGCCGACAGAGAAGTTTTTGTATTTGTACTTGATGTCCAATTTCAGCTGCGCACCGAGCTCGGTCCTGACAGCCTGATTGATTTTGTTACCATAGGTCTCTCTCAGGTTTTCTTCAGTGACGATTACAAAGTTTCCTGTCAGGGGCGAGAGGTTGATTGACATGAAAGAGAAGGGTTTATAGTTGGCACCAATACCGACTGAGAAGTAACCGGGAGCCATGAATCTCGACTGGAGGTTTCCTGCATCGTATGTTGGTGTGAACTGTGTTCTGAAGTTGATAAGTGCAGATGCGTAGAGTCTGTCGATTATCGAGTATCCCCATTTACTGTCGAGAAGGATACGGTCATCACTCTTTTTGAACTGGTTGGCGTATGGGGTTCCTTGCTCGAATGACTGGATGAATCCGTATGAAAGTTTCAGACGGTTGTCCCAGATCATATTGTCATTTGCGTAGTTCGCATTTGCATCGATGAGCGCATTGAGGGAGATGTTTGCGGATCCCCCTTCTGCCCAGTTGGTGAGTGATACTTGCGATGCTGTAATCTGTGTAAGGATTCCTGTGCTCCAGTGTTTGGGCTTCTCTTTCTTCACTGTAGAATCAACTGCAGCCTGATCTATTGATGAGACTACATCCAGACATACTTTCTGGGCATTTGACAGTTCATCAGCGTCAATCTGTATACGGGATATTTCCTTATAGTTTATTTTGGAGTCTCCATCATTTTTTGCATGTGAGAGAGTTCCCATACATACAAGTGAGATTAGTGCGAGTGCGGATAGCAGTTTCCGTTTCATAATGGTATTGTATTATCTTGAGTTAAGTATATCGTCTGAATTGTATTTGTATCCGAGTCGTTTGCCGGTCTTCATCTTTGATGATTCGATCTTGACATTTATCTGTGCCACACTTGCCTCCTTGACCATGTCGAATGGAGGAACGAGCAGGTCGAACGAGAGGGTGTAAAGGATAGCTTCTTCGATGAAGTTGACCAAATCCTGTCTTGTAAGGGTACCTTTGCCGAAGTTCTCTGTCATCTGCTTGGATTGTCTTTTCCCCTCGATGAAGAAAGCCTTTTCCCTGTTTACAAATATTCTTGCTACAAGGTATCCAAGGTCATCCAGCCTATTGTATTTCATCGAGTCGTACAGAAAATTGTAGACATTGATGACACCGCAATAGGTGTTGAGGGGATTCTCCTTGGCATATTTGTTCTTCCATACGGGGTGATCCCTGTCAAACTCGAAGACATCAGTGTGCATACTGAAGATAAGCACATCATCTGCAAATTTGAGTTCTGCTTCATATTTTCCTCTATCACGATACTCAAGTTTGATTCTCTTGATGTGGCTCTCATCCAGTGTCTCGCTAAGATCGTTGCTTATCTCGCTGAGAACATCTTTAAGGGTGTTGAAGACTTCGAGGCTCTGCTCGTAAATCTGAGCCTTTGCAGCTGATTTAACTTTCAGCAATTCAATAATCCGGTCACGTGTCGAGACGGACTCTTCTTTGTTCATTATAATATGGTATTAGTATGATTTTGCAAAAATTACTCTTCGCTGTGAGGGCTTGCCTGAATATACACAGAAGCCTGACTCTTCATTTACAAAGCTGTCGATGGGGATACATCTGATGGTAGCTTTGGTCTCTTCCTGTATTTTCATCTCTGTTTCAGTGGTTCCATCCCAATGGCACAGAAGGAAGTATCCCTCTTCAATCTTCTCTTTGAACTCTTCCCAGGTGTCGACCTTAATAGTGTGACTGTTCCTGAAGTCCAGAGCTTTGTTGTAAATGTTGCTTTGGATTTCATCGAGAAGCTTCTGAATGTAACATGCAATGCCTTCTCTCTCAACAGCTCTCTTTTCGGAGGTGTCTCGTCTGGTAATCTCTACTACTCCATTGTCGATATCTCTCTGTCCAACGACTAGTCTCACAGGTACTCCCTTGAGTTCCCATTCTGCGAATTTGAATCCTGAACGGACGTTGTCGCGGCTGTCGATCTTCACGCTGATTCCTTTTTCCTCGAGCTCTTTCTTTATAACATTAAGGTGTTCAACCATTGCATCGAGCTGCTCCTGTCCTTTGTAGATAGGCACCATTACCACCTGTATAGGTGCAAGTGCAGGGGGAAGAATCAGACCGTTATTGTCACTGTGTGACATGATGAGTGCGCCCATCAGTCTAGTAGAAACGCCCCACGAGGTGGCCCAGACATAGCTCAGATTGCCATCTTTGTCTGCAAATTTCACATCGAATGCCTTTGCGAAGTTCTGGCCGAGGAAGTGTGATGTTCCTGCCTGAAGCGCCTTTCCGTCCTGCATCATTGCCTCAATGCAGAGGGTATCGAGAGCTCCTGCGAACCTTTCGTGTTCGGTCTTGTGTCCCACAATCACTGGTAATGCCATATATTTCCTTGCGAAGTCTGCATAGACGTTTACCATTTTCATGGTCTCTTCCATTGCTTCCTGAGCTGTGGCGTGGGCAGTGTGTCCCTCCTGCCAGAGAAACTCTGCAGTTCTGAGAAATAGTCTTGTTCTCATTTCCCATCTGACTACATTTGCCCACTGGTTACAGAGAATAGGGAGATCCCTGTACGATTTTATCCAATTTTTATAACTGTTCCAGATTATGGTTTCCGAAGTCGGGCGTACGATAAGTTCCTCTTCAAGTCTTGCATCGGGATCTACTACAACTCCTTTCCCGTCTGGTGAGGCCATAAGTCTGTGGTGTGTTACCACAGCACACTCTTTTGCGAAACCCTCTACATGTTCGGCTTCGCGGCTAAGGAACGATTTAGGGATAAATAACGGAAAATATGCGTTCTGATGACCTGTTTCCTTGAACATTTTGTCCAGCTGAGCCTGGATCTTTTCCCAAATTGCATAACCGTAAGGTTTGATTACCATACAACCTCTCACTGCTGAATTCTCTGCCAAGTCAGCTTTTACGACGAGGTTGTTGTACCACTGGGAGTAGTTCTCCTCTTTGCTTGTAACTTCTTTTGCCATTATTTCTTGTTTATATGGAATGGTTTTTGTTATTTTGTCAATATAAAAAGTCTGAAAAATATCAGATGGCAAAATTAGCAATAAATTTCAATTGAAGGAGATATCATATATGAAAAAGGATTTGTTTTTGATTCTATGTGCTTTTGTTCCATTTCTGACTTCATGTGGAACATCTGCCTCACTGGCTTCTTCCCAGTGGCAAGATCCTCTTTATTACAGGCCTTCAGCGGAAAACAGAGAGGCTTTGGCCAATGCTCAGAGGGAACTTGATTCTCTTATAGCAAAGACAAGAGAGGAATCAATAAAGGAGACCGATACGCTCTTTATGGCGGATGGATCTTCAAATATCACCATAAATCTTTACGGAGAGTCACCATCGTGGTATGAATTAAACCATACATGGGACTGGTATCATGGCTACCAATTCGGTCTGGGACTCGGATTTGGATACGGAACATTCGGATATAGAGGTTATTATGGCTATTTTGGCTATGACCCGTTCTTCGATCCTTACTGGGGATATTATCCTTATTATTACTATGGTCCGGGTTATTGGCCTTCTCATGGATTTGCCTACTGGCCATACGGTCCGGGTTATTGGCCCGGTTACTGGCCAGGATATTGGCACGGCTGCTGTGACGGGTGTCATAATCATTTAGGAAATGTTGCACTCTCATACGGCAAGAGAACCAATAACAACTCTATCTCTATCCGCACCGGTGATGGTGTCAGATTTGCAGACCGCACGTCATCTTCTACAGCTGTATCAAGGGGTGTTGCTGTGGCTGCTGATGTTGAAAATATCAGAAAGTCACGAAATAGCCGCAGTGCTCTCAATACGACACTGCGCACATCCTCTACAGGTGTACGGGAATCTGCAACTGGCAGTGGCAGTCTCACATCCGGCACTACTGTTCCTTCTGTAAAAGGTGTCACAAGGGAGGCTCTGCGCCAAACCAATACATCTACACGAGCTGTTTCTGGCAAAACCAGGACCACCACAAGTTACAGAAAGAGCAATTTCAGAAGTGCAAATACTTATTATGGTAATGTAAACAACAGAACCACTGGAAGGTCTGATATCAGATGGAATAATTCCTCAACAACCGGTGATTTCGACAGAGTCAATTCAAGAACCACGACTCTAAGAAGAAGTTCTTCAAGTAGCGTAAGGTCAAGTGGTTCTTCCTCAGGCAGTATGAGAAATATGGGAGGAGGTTCCTCTTCCGGCAGTGTGCGAACAAGTGGTGGCGGTGCTTCAAGAACAAGGAGGTAGTATATGAAAAAGCGGATAATAACCTTTGCCCTCTCCTTGATGGCATTTACAGGTGTGCTGCATGCTCAGAATATGTATGATGCTCTGCGTTTTTCTCAGGAATTCTATAGCGGTACTGCCAGAAGCATGGGCTTGGGAAATGCTATGGTTTCATTGGGCGCAGATGCTGGGGCTCTTGCATATAACCCTGCTGCTTCAGCTCTTTATAAATATACTGAACTGGCTTTTTCATTGGGCTATTATAACAATATGAACAATGAAACATTCCTTGGCAACACCTTCAAAAACTCCAAAGGCAATTTTGAGATTTCTAATGTCTCTGTAATTCAACCCTTCAGCACAGGATATTACAAAGGGTTGACAGGTGTCTCATTTTCAATAGCCTTTAATACAGTTAACGATTATACATTCATGAATTCAGTATCGGGTTCTAATGCTTCAAGCAGTTATCTGGCATCTCTGGCTGCATCTATTCCTAAGGGAGTCACTCCTGATGATCTGACAATGACAGAAAGCAATCCCTACAGACCATTTGACTATACCAATGCTTCGTGGGAGTCTATTCTGGGCTGGAATACCGGTCTTATCGACACTACAGCCTCTTTCAACGGATATTTGGGCGCAACAGAGAATATAGGCTCTGGAAAGCCTGTGCTTGGCGGAAGACTTAACCAGAAGTTCTATAATAGTCGTTCTGGAACTTCCAATAATGTGGCATTTAACTTCTCAGGTACTGTCGATGATATCTTCTATTTCGGTGTCAATCTGAACATCAAGAGTATCAATTATTACCAGTTGTCAGTATTCAGTGAAGAGGCGGAAGACCCTTCAAAATTCGAAACTGGATTTCAGGATTTCAAGACACAGTACTCCCAGAGTACAAGCGGTCTGGGTGTCTCGCTTTCTGCCGGATTCATCTACAAGCCTGTGGTAGGTCTCTCCATCGGTGGCTCCATTTCCTCTCCCACATGGCTCAGTATGAAGGATACATGGGAAATTTCCATGAGCGGTTACACTGCGATATACAAGGGACAGTCGATCAGTTCTCCAATGGGGGTATACAACTATCATATCACCACCCCTATTAAGTGGAATCTTGGTGTGAGCTATATACTTGGAGGAAGGGTAGCTTTGGCTCTTGACTACGAAGGTGTAAATTACTCTGGGGCGGTAATGAGCGATGCCAATTACAATAGAAATGCATTTGTAGATGACAATAGAGATATAGCCAACACATTCAGGACAGTCAGCAATTTCCGTTTCGGTGCTGAATTCAGGGCTACACCTGTGTTCTATATACGCGGTGGATATAATTTCTATGATTCTTCGATAAGGGAGTTTGATAATTCACGTCATTATGCCTGTGTAGGTCTTGGTTACAGATCTCAGAGCGGATTCTTCTTTGACCTTGCCTTCCAGATGCAGTGTAACAGAAACTCTGAAAGTTACACTCTGTATAATTCTTATGAAGGAGTAGATGCTCCTATGCTTACTGAATCGGCCAATAATCTTAGGGCTCTGATGTCAATAGGTATCATCTTCTAGAGATTTTTTATGAGAAAGAGTGTAATCAGGTCTGTCTTGATATCTATTCCGCTTTTTGTATGCGGATGTTCTTGCAACAACAATTCCGGCAAGGGCTCCTCTGCCTCAGTTTTGAGTGCCACGCAGAAGTATGTTTTTACGCAGCCCGAAATACCCGGCATGATAACTGATGAAGAGCAGAGGGTCAGATGGCTTGCAGAACATTATTGGGATAATGCTGATTTTAGCCAGAAATGTTTTTCTGACACTCTTTCCCGTCTGTCGTATAAATCATTTGGAAACTATTTGATTATTGTCCAGAATGCATTCTTGAATCCAGCGCTCGATATGGAGTGGGATAAGGTGCGGGGAATCGTAGGAGCTACTATTGGAAAGATGGCCGTTAACCCTGCCGCTGTCGAGATGGCCTCTGTGGCAGCTTCTGATCTTCTGGATGATCCCAATTCCATGTTCAGAAATGAAGAACTCTATCTGTGTGTCATGGATTCAGTCCGCAGCCATTGTCAGCTTTCCGCACGAGTCGAGGATCTTTTTGTCATGCGTTATGATGCTGTTTCCAAAAACAGGATTGGGCAGGTGGCGACAGATTTCTCTTTTGTCACCGACATACCTTATAATGGCAGAAAGTTTCACAATATGAGCTCTGTGGAATCTCCGTTGCTGATGATTTTATTTAACAATCCGGGCTGTAAAGATTGTCGTCGCGTCAAGGACTATATTGAAAATTCAGCGGCTTTTAGTCGCTCTCTTTCTTCCGGCATTCTTAAGATTTTGGCCATATATCCTGATGCTCAGCTTGATGAGTGGAAAAAAGAGGTGTACCCCAAAGATTGGATCAACGGCTACGACCATACACAATCAATAAATAATGAGGGCCTTTATGATCTGAGGGCGATTCCTATGATTTATCTGCTTGATTCTCAAAAGAGGGTGATTTTCAAAGATGCTCCGGTAGAATTGGTGGAGACTTATCTTATTGCCTATTAGCCAATATTACTTATTAGTCGGGAAGAGGTGACTCGAACACCCGACCTCTGCGTCCCGAACGCAGCGCGCTAGCCAACTGCGCCACTTCCCGATAATTATAATAAGTAATAAAATTAAAGGGTCCTCATCCGGATGAAGACCCTTTATTGACGATTGTCGGGATGAGACGACTCGAACGTCCGACCCCCACGTCCCTAACGTGGTGCGCTAACCAACTGCGCCACATCCCGAATCGGACTGCAAATATAGAGGGTTTATTTTACATATCCAAATTATTCTCCATAATTTTTATGTTTTTTTATTGGGTGCAATGATTTTCTTGAATAAGAGTCGTTTTTCTTATTATTTGTTGGATAGTTGAGATAATTGCTTTAACTTTGAAAGATAAATTGATAAAGAACTATATGAAGCAACTTCTTTTAGGTGATGAAGCCATAGCGCTTTCAGCTATACATTCAGGTGTTTCCGGAGTCTACGCTTACCCCGGAACTCCCTCAACAGAAATTACAGAATTTATTCAGATTCAACAGAAGAAGAACCCTGATGCAGAAAGAATTTTTTGCAGATGGTGTACTAATGAAAAAACCGCGATGGAGGCAGCACTCGGTATGTCCTATATGGGCAAGAGAGCTATAGTCTGTATGAAACATGTGGGTATGAACGTAGCTGCAGATGCTTTTGTCAATTCAGCCATGACCGGTACTAACGGTGGTCTGGTGGTTATTGCAGCTGATGACCCTTCTATGCATTCATCACAGAATGAACAGGATTCGCGTTTTTATGGAAAATTTGCAATGATTCCGGTATTCGAACCCTCTTCTCAGCAGGAGGCATACGACATGGTGGAAGAGGCATTTGAATTCTCTGAACGCAGACATATTCCTGTATTGCTCCGTGTGACCACCAGAATGGCACACTCTAGGGCTGAAGTGATTGTCAAGGAGACAGTCCGCCCCCAGAATGCATGCTCATTCCCTGAAAATCCCCGTCAGTGGATCCTGCTTCCTGCAAATTCGCGTATGCGCAATGATATTCTCGTAAAGGAACAGGAACTTTTCGAAGCGGATTCTCTTGCAGATCCTCGCAACAGGTATATACCTGGCGCTGATAAGACTCTTGCAGTGGTGGCTTGTGGTATCGCATATAACTACCTGATGGAAAACTATCCTCAGGGTGCTCCTTTCGGAGTTCTTAAGATTTCACGTTACCCTATTCCTACAGCATTGGTTAAAGAGATGATTGCAGAGGGTGTAAAACGCGTGATTGTGATGGAAGAGGGACAGCCCGTAGTTGAAGAGATTATGGCAGGTCTTCTCCCTTCTGACATCAAGCTCGAAGGCCGTCTGACACACCTGCTTCCCCGTACAGGTGAACTCACTCCCGACAGTGTAAGGGCAGCTATGGGTCTTGAACCGCTCAAGGCGCATGAGGCTGACGATCTTGTGGTTTCAAGGCCACCTGCATTGTGTCAGGGCTGTGGTCACAGAGATATGTACAAAGCTCTCAACGAGGTGGCTGCAGAGTATGAAAAATCAAGAATCTTCAGTGATATCGGATGTTATACCCTTGGTGCCCTTCCTCCATTCAGGGCAATTCACTCTTGTGTCGACATGGGTGCATCCATTACTATGGCTAAAGGTGCTGCTGATGCAGGTCAGTTCCCTTCATTTGCTGTAATAGGTGACTCTACTTTCACCCACTCCGGTATGACAGGTCTCCTTGATTGTGTCAACAACAATGCAAATGTGGTGATTATCATTTCTGACAACCTTACTACCGGTATGACTGGAGGACAGGATTCTCAGGGTACAGGCAAGCTCGAAGCTATATGCAGCGGTCTGGGTGTGGATCCTGCTCACATCAGAGTGGTCGTTCCCCTTCCCAAGAATATGGAAGAGATTAAACAGACACTCCGTGAAGAGGTAGCTTATAACGGTGTTTCTGTGGTTATACCACGCCGTGAGTGTATTCAGACTTTCAAACGCCACTCAAAAGAGAAAAAGAATAACTAAAATCGAATTTACAATGAAAAAAGATATTATTTTGGCCGGAGTGGGAGGACAAGGTATCCTCTCGATTGCAACTGTTATAGGTGAAGCTGCACTTACAAACGGTCTTCATATCAAACAGGCTGAAGTTCATGGTATGAGCCAAAGAGGAGGAGACGTTCAGAGTAATCTCCGTCTTTCAACAGACCCTATATCATCTGACTTGATTCCTACAGGCGGAGCCGATATCATCATATCACTCGAACCTATGGAGGCTCTCAGGTACGTTTACGCACTCTCTAAAGATGGTTGGGTAGTAACTTCTTCAGTTCCTTTTATCAATATTGATAATTATCCTGATGTAGAGAAGATTAACGAACATCTTGCAGCTTTGGACCATGTGGTGGTTCTCGACGTGGAGGCTATTGCCAAAGAGGCAGGAGCTCCTGCACAGGCTTCCAATATGGTGCTTCTGGGAGCTGCATCTCCAATGCTTGGCCTGAAGTTTGATGCTGTCAAGGATGCAGTAAGAAAGATATTCTCGCGCAAAGGGGAAGCTGTAGTCAATACCAATATTGCAGCTTTGGAAGCAGGATATCGCTACAGCCAGGAAAGAATTAATAAATAATAGCTAATTTGTGTATGATAATGAGAGGGTTGGCAATATTTGTACAATATTGTCAGCCTTCTCTTTAGTAATTGCAGGGCAATAACTTTAACGACAGGATTGTTATTTTTCAAAAAATATGTAAGTTTGCCCCGTTTTTCATACTTTATATGATGATTGTAGCAAAGAGTCTTTCCGAATTTGATTCGGCACGTAGAGCATTGGAGGGAGCGATTGTCGGATTCGTCCCCACAATGGGTGCACTCCATCAGGGACATGCATCTCTTATTGTAAAAGCTGTCAGAGAGTGCGATGCAGTGGTGATTTCTGATTTTGTAAATCCCACACAATTCAATAATAAAAATGATTTCAACACATATCCGAGAACCCTTGATGATGACTGCGCATTAGTGGAACCTTTGGGAGTGAATATCCTTTTCGCGCCCCGTGTTGTTGATATTTACCCTGAAGGATCAGGTCTGGACAGTAAGGTATTCGATTTGGGTGGTCTTGACATGTATGGTGAAGGCCCTCGACGTCCGGGTCATTTCAATGGAATGGCTCAGGTAGTAACAAGGCTTTTCGATATTGTAAGGCCTGACAGAGCCTATTTTGGAGAGAAGGATTATCAGCAGCTTGCTATCATTGAGTATTTTACCAAAAATCTCGGATACCCGATTGAAATAGTACGCTGTCCCATAGCAAGGGCTGAAAACGGACTTGCGCTCAGCTCCCGAAACAAGCTCCTTTCAAAAGAGGCTTTTGAAGCTGCTCCCCACATTTACAACACTATCTCTAAAGTTCACGGGATGAAAGGTGTTATCTCCGTAAGTGATGCGATTGAGAAGATTGTCTCAATGATTGATTCCAATCCACTCTTTAAGACCGAGTATGTAGAAATAGTCGATGCCGCCACTTTGAGGCCTGTTGAAACGTGGAATGAGGCTCTCTCTCTCAGACTCAGCTGTGCAGTTTACGCGGGACCGGTAAGACTTATTGACAATATTGCAGTTTAATAACTATATATTCAAGGTATGTTTATAGAAGTTTTAAAATCCAAGATTCACAGAGTAACCGTTACAAAGGCGAATCTTGACTACATTGGCAGTATTACCATCGATTCAGCTCTTATGGAGGCTGCCGGATTATATGAAGGGGAGAAGGTATCTGTAGTCAATGTTACAAATGGAAACAGGGTTGAGACCTATGCTATTGCCGGTCAGGCAGGTAAAGGACAGATTGAACTCAATGGCGCTGCAGCCCATCTCTTCTCTGAAGGGGATATTGTGATAATCATGTCGTATGCAATTATGGAACCCTCAGAGGTAGCTTCCCACAAGCCTTCTGTGGTTTTCCCTGATACAGCAACCAATAAACTTCTCTGAATCTGATGAAGTTCAAGAAGATATTACAATGGGCAATACTGCTTGTGATAGCGGCAGTATTGCTCTTTTTCGCATTTAAGGGGGTGAAGTGGGAAGACTTTGTTGACGGAATACGAGGTTGCAACTTCTTATGGATTATTCTCTCCATGGTGGTCTCTGTCGCTGTTTTCTGGCTCAGGGGTTTGCGTTGGCGTCTGTCAATGCTTCCTCTGGATGAGAGCATTACTCCGATGGAGTCGTACAATGGGGTGATGTTTGCCTATCTTTTCAATTTTGTCTTTCCACGAGCCGGAGAGCTGGCCCGTTGTGGAGTGATTGCCGCTACAGGAAAGGCCTCTTTCCAGTCGGTGCTTGGCAGTGTGGTCCTTGAGAGGAGCTGGGATATGCTTTGCTATATTCTGATTCTGCTCTCAGTGCTTGTCTGTGGGGAGAGTGCTTTGAGGAATTTTATAAACAATGAGGTCTTTGAGCCTGCTTCAGCAGCTCTCTCTTTCAATGTTTTATGGATAGTTGCAGCGATACTGGTACTGGGTGTTGCTGCCTTGGTTCTTATATTGAAGTACAGAAACTATCTGCGCAGGTTCAAGGTGGCAGGCAAAATACTGGATATCATAGAGGGTGCTCTCAAGGGGTTTGTCATGGGGTTCAAGATGAAGCACAAATGGAGCTTTTTCCTTTATACCCTCCTTATCTGGCTGGGTTACTGGATGATGAGCTACTCTACAATTCTGGCTTTTCCTCAGGTTGGCGATCTTGGTGCATCTGATGCCCTCTTCTTGATGGTAGTGGGTTCTTTGGGCTGGATAGTACCTGTTCAGGGTGGAATCGGAGCATATCATTTTATCCTTTCGCTAGCACTTTCGACCATTTATGGTATTCCTCAGACTTCAGGAGTGATTTTTGCTACTATTTCACATGAGTCGCAGGCTTTGACGATGTTGCTCTTCGGGGCGATTTCGTTAGTGGCTGTAAGTCTCTCACCTTCATACAAGAAAATCAAAATGAAAATATAAATATTATGAGAAAGATGATACGATACTTTGCCGCTTTGGTGCTGGTCGCGATTCTTGCACTTCCTGAGGCTAATGCCAAAAGGGTCATTGATTCAGAGTACTATCCGTGCCACGAGATGTATATCCAATATGGTACCCCATCTGTGCTTGAGCTGGCCACGACTCTTACCAAGGGATTCAAATCCGTAAATGCTGGAGTGACAGGTAACTTTGGCAACTATAAATTCTCAGGGATTCCTGCTATAGGATATAACTACTCATTCAGTGAGAAGGTCTCAGGAGGTATATATGCTGGATTCGGGTATACCAGTGCCGATCTTTTCCTTCTGTCAGACAAGAGCGGTCCTTTCAAGAATCCTGTCAAAATGTGCAGAGTGAAAGTCATGAGCTACACTGCGCAGCTGATGGGGCAGTTCGTCTACTGGACACAAGGCGCATTGGAGTGTTCTGGAGCGGTCTATTTGGGTGTAAGCTATATGGATGAAGAACTCTCAGATGTAAATAGTTCACTCTCTGAAAGTCCTAAGATAAATGACCGTGCTGAAGTCTCCTACCACTTGACCGCTATCAAAGTGAGGTACGGTGAAACTATAGGTGTATTTGCGGAACTGGGTTTCGGATTCAGAGGTCTAGTCAACGTTGGTCTTTCAATAAAGATATAGTCTGGTCTATCTGTCTGACAACATCTTCGAAATCTGCCGGATTATCTTCAAATTTACAGATGTCGGCATCGATTACGAGGACTCTTCCACCATAATCTTCTATCCACTCTTCATAGAGTTCGTGAAGTCCCTGCAGATAGTCGATGCGCATGCTGTTTTCATATTCACGTCCCCGCTTTTGTATTTGTGCTACAAGGGTGGGGACTGTAGTTTTCAGGTAGATGGTCAGGTCCGGATACTTGATGAGATTCTGCATCTGATCGAAAAGGTCAGAATATGTCTCGAAATCGCGGGTATTCATATTGCCCTGACGGAAAAGGTTGGGAGCAAAAATTTTAGCATCTTCGTAGATGGTCCTATCCTGAATGATATCCTTTCCTGAACTTTGAAAACTGAGAATGTCTTTGAGTCTCTCTTTCAAGAAATAGACCTGAAGATTGAATGACCATCTGTTCATATCATAGTAGAAATCGGAGAGATATGGATTGAAGTCTACCGATTCATAATGAGGTTCCCATCCGTAGTGTCTGGCAAGAAGGCGGGTAAGGGTGGTCTTGCCGCTTCCTATGTTTCCTGCTATGGCTATGTGCATCTGTTGTTCTTTTAGCTAATTTCCCGCGAAGATAGATATTTTATCCTTTTCTGATAGGATTAATTTTACAGTTTAGGACAAATAGAACGCACCACGTCACATACAGTGCTATCTTTGCTGTATGAATTATGATACTACGATTTGCAGGGTTTATAGTGCAGCCTGTGTAGGGCTGGAGGTTGTGAAGATTACTGTGGAGGTGTCGGTGGCGCCAGGTATCGGTATACATATGGTAGGACTGCCGGATGTGGCAGTAAAAGAGTCTTTGCTCAGGGTAAGTACCGCTCTTCTCAAATGCGGTTACAGAATTCCCGGAAGAAAAATAGTAATTAATCTCGCCCCGGCCGGGTTGAGAAAGGAGGGGGCCAGGTTTGATGCTGCCATTGCAGCTGCTATTCTAATGGCGTCAGGTCAGGTCGCGTTCCCGGATTCTGACAGATTCCTGATTTTAGGAGAGCTGGCGCTGGACGGATCATTCAGGGATATAACCGCTGCTCTGCCTATTGCTGTAAAAGCGGCAGGTGACGGGTTTACTCATCTAATTTGCCCTCCTGCCAGTGTGGCAGAGGCCTCATGTGTGGAAGGGATCAATGTGATAGGGGTGTCGACTCTGGAACATATGGTAAATGTCATGAGGGGAGAACCGATTCAGAGATATTCGATTCCGCTGTCGAGGAATATAAAAGAGGAAAAGTACACAACGAATTTTTCTCAAATTAGAGGGCAGACTTTTGCCAAGCGAGGAATGGAGATAGCTGCAGCGGGTGGACACAATATTCTTTTGGTAGGCCCTCCAGGCTCAGGAAAGAGTATGCTGGCCGGAGCTCTTCCTTCGATTCTACCGCCAATGAGCCGTGAAGAGGCGCTTGAAACCAGTAAGATTTACTCTGTAGCGGGATTGAGTGACCCTTCTGAAGGTCTGATGACAAGACGTCCCTTCAGGGCTCCACACCAAAGTCTCTCAACTGCTGCTATGGTAGGTGGCGGCGTATCGGCGATGCCGGGGGAGATCTCCTTGGCACACAATGGCGTTCTCTATCTGGATGAACTTCCACAGTTCCAAACATCGTTACTTGACCTTCTGCGCCAGCCTATGGAAGAGTGCAGGGTCAGCATAGCCAGAGTAAAGTACAGGGTGGTATATCCGGCCTCTTTTATGTTGGTGGCATCTATGAATCCTTGTCCTTGCGGATATGCAGGAAGTGATGATTTAAGGTGTAGTTGCACCCCGGGAATGATTGCCAGGTACCAATCGCGGATCTCAGGCCCTTTTATGGACAGAATGGACTTGAGTATTATGGTGAAAAGGGTTGAAAGCAGCCTGCTGGTGGATGGGGAACATAGCGAACCGAGTGAGGCTGTCAGGGAACGAGTGACCATGGCAAGGGAGGTACAGGCAAGAAGATTTCGCGGCAGTGGAATCTATACCAATTCGAGAATGAGTTCCACAATGTGCGAAGAGATCTGTGTTCCGGATTCGCAAGGGAAGGATTTTCTTAAAAGACTTATAGACAGGTATTCTCTTTCGGCCAGAGGCTACCAGCGTATTTTGAGAGTCTCCAGAACGATCGCAGATCTGGAGGGGGCGGAGCAGATAGGCAGTGCTCATATTGCCGAAGCAGCCCAGTTCAGATTCAGATTCTGAAAAAATGTCTTATCTTTGAATCTTATATTTTTTGAGAATTCAAGATGAGCGATTACGAAAACAGATTAAAACGTGAATTTCACAATTATCTTGTTCAGAAAGGTGTTGTGGATGAACGCTTACAGAGTACAGTTGATATTGAAGAGAGGTGGCATACTGTTGCAACTTCATATATTCCTGACGGTATAAAGGAGTTCCAAAATTATCCGGAGGCTTCGTTGGGGTGGATGATGTACACGGGGATGGCACTTGCACATTTGTGGGATGAAGATTGGAAGCTTTACAGCTCGATAGCTGAGCCCTATCTCTATCTCAAGTCAAAAAGGGGATACGACAGAATGGATGAGTATATAAGGGAGGAGGTTCTTCACCTGCAGGCTGACGATTATGTTAATGTTGAAGAGCTTGTAGGGGATTGCGCCTCTTTTGTCTACTCTTTCTTGAGGCATCAAGGAATAGAACCAGGAACTGTCGCGGCATTCAATGCTTATGTCGATTCGCTTCATCAGATGTACATAATGGGCGCCGCCATCGAGTTCAAGAGATTAGGTTATTCTATGCAGAAAGTGGATTCTATATATTCTTAGAGAGGCTTTTTGTGGTTTTGTAGAAGTTTTTTCTTAATTTTGGTCTTCATTTTATTGATATGGACAGGCTTGTAATAGATGATCTTTCGAGTATTGATCAGGTGGCAAAGAAGTTCCTTGATGCCACCGAGGGTGTCAGACTCTTTGCTTTTAACGGGCAGATGGGGGCCGGTAAGACTACTTTCATCTGTGCTCTGTGTCGTGTCCTTGGTGTCGATGATGAAGTTTCCAGCCCTACATTTACTATTGTAAATGAGTATGTTGCCAGTGATGGGAGAGAAATTTGCCACTTCGATTTCTACCGTATCGAATCTTTGGCAGAGGCCATGGATATCGGTCTGGAAGAGTATCTCTATTCCGATAAAATCTGTTTTATGGAGTGGTCGGAGAATGTGGAGCAGCTTCTCCCTCCGGAAACACTTAAGGTGGATATTACTATCACTGCTGATGGCGTGAGAGAGCTTTCGTTCTGATTTTAGTTATGGCATCAAGAGTTACTATAGAGGAGTTCATGGCTTTGAGGAGGATGGGAATTCCCGTTATTGATGTCCGTTCTCCCGGAGAATATGGAAAGGCATCTGTTCCTGGGGCGGTCTCCATTCCGTTGTTTAATGATGAAGAACGGGCCATGGTAGGTACTGTCTATACCAAGAAGGGCAGTGTGAAGGCAGTTCAGCTTGGTTTGGAATATGTGGGACCGAAGCTTGCTGCTTATACGCAGAGGGCTTTGGATCTGAGGTCGGATGAACTGCTGGTCTATTGCTGGAGGGGTGGTAACAGGAGTGCCTCTATGGGGTGGCTTTTCGAGACGGTGGGGTTGAAGTCTATTATTCTGGAGGGGGGGTACAAGGCTTATAGAAATTATCTGCTAGATGGGTTCAGAAGGAGTTTCAGACTGATTGTCATCGGGGGAAGAACGGGTTCAGGTAAGAGTGATATTCTGAGGGCGCTCTCTTCGGCAGGGGAACAGGTGATTGACCTTGAGGCTATAGCTTCTCATAAAGGGTCTGCTTTCGGCGCGATAGGAGAACCGGAACAGCCCTCAACAGAGTATTTTGAAAATATGTTGTTTGATGTTCTTTCACAGTTTGATGACACTAAACCCATCTGGATCGAGGATGAGAGCCTCAATATCGGTAAGGTGGTAATTCCGCGCGAATTCTTTTCCACGATGTCTCTCTCTCCGATGGTACTTGTCCAGGCGTCTGATGATGAAAGACTCGACAGGATAATGAGGGATTATTCATATGCCGATCCTCAGGTTATCGTGTCATGTATCCGCAAGATTGAAAAGCGAATGGGAAGCCAAAGGTGCTCTCAGGCATGCAGAATGTCTATGGAGGGAGATTTGAGGTCAGCAGCAGCTCTGTGTCTGAAGTACTATGACAAGTTATATGATAATGGAATATCCAAGGCTGAGGCGGATGAGAGGATTGCAGGAAATTATTACCATAAATCCAGCGAAAAAGTTGACATTGATTATTTGATAAGTTTGAAAAACAAAATAGTGCGATGAATGCAAGTAAAATTACTGTTGTAATCAACAGATTCGGAATGGGAGATGCTCCGGAAGAACTCTCTTTGACTCTGGTCAAGAATTATCTTTCCCTTATGGCTCAAGAAGAGATGTTGCCATCTTATATATGCCTGTATGCCAATGGTGTAAAACTGACTCTGGAGGGATCGCCTGTTATCGGTGAGCTTAAGGCTCTGGAAGATAAGGGTACCAAAATCATGATTTGCAAGACATGTCTCAATTATTTCAATGCTGTGGACAAGACTCTTGTAGGGACTGTTGCTACAATGGTGGATATTGTCGGTGCACAGACCAACTGTGACAAGGTTATTAATATATGATATAAAACCTTCTGGCTATGAATGAAGAGGTTATAAGGCTTACCCAGTTCAGCCCCGGAGCCGGATGCGGATGCAAGATCGCACCTGCAGAATTAGAAAAGATTCTCAAGGGCAGCCGTTCCGCACTGGAATTCCCGAATTTGCTGGTAGGTAACGATTCTAAGGATGATGCTGCTGTTTACGATATTGGTGGTGGAGTCTCCATTGTAAGCACCACAGATTTTTTTACACCTATTGTGGATGATCCTTTCAATTTCGGCCGTATCTCTGCGACAAATGCCATCAGCGACATATATGCCATGGGGGGTACTCCTCTGATGGCTATAGGTATTCTTGGATGGCCGCTGGACAAACTCCCTGCTTCAGTTGCTTCAGTAGTAATTTCAGGTGCGCGCTCGGTGTGTGACGATGCCGGAATTCCTCTTGCAGGAGGTCACAGTATTAATATCTCGGATCCCATCTTTGGTCTGGCAGTGACCGGAACTGTGAGCACAGACCACGTGAAGAAGAACAATTGTGCCAGAAAGGGAGATATTCTCTGTCTTACTAAAGAGATAGGAATAGGCCTTGTGGCATCCGCTGAAAAGTTCGGTCTGGTCAGGGAGAAAGACAGAGTCAGGGCTCT
Source organism: Bacteroidales bacterium (assembly GCA_029010575.1). Classification (GTDB taxonomy): domain Bacteria; phylum Bacteroidota; class Bacteroidia; order Bacteroidales; family UBA932; genus Coprenecus. The sequence goes on from JAQXKS010000063.1 coordinate 33,722, forward strand.
GGAACTTATGACACGTCTGAACCGTCCCGGGTCTCTTCTTTCAAAGTTCGACCAGGTCCATTCCATGACAGATGTTACCGGATTCGCTTTGGCAGGACATACACTTGAAATGGCACAGGGAAGTTCTCTGAAGGCTGTGATAAGGTATAAGGATATACCTAAGATTGAGGGTGTAGATTACTATATAGAGAACGAGTGCATGCCAGGTGGCACATTCAGGAATTTTAACAGTTATGGTGCTTTGTGCGACATGGATCCATCATATAAAGCACTTCTGTGTGATCCTCAGACTTCAGGAGGTCTGCTCTTGAGCGTCGACCCCTTGGCTGTGGAGACTATTGCAGATGTCGTGCATGGAGTTGGGCACGATTTTTACATAATAGGCACTATAGAGGAATTGGTTGAGGGAGATGACAAATTTTTGAAAGTTATCTAATTATGCTGAAATATTTAATCATAGGCAGCGGATTAGCGGGTCTGTATACCGCACATAAGGCTGCAGCTATCGGATCGGTGATGGTGGTTACTAAAAAGGGACTTAGGGATAGCAACTCTTTCAATGCCCAGGGAGGAATTGCCGCTGTTACAGATATTGAGGACAATCCTGAACTGCACTTCACTGATACTGTAATAGCAGGTCGTGGGCTGTGCGAGGATAAGGCCGTTCATATTCTAGTAAAAGAGGGCCCTCAGCGTATTCGCGAAATTATCGAGGAGGGTATGAAGTTCGATACCGAAAATGGCAAGATCTCTCTTGGTCTTGAGGGTGGACACCATAAAAAACGCATTCTTCATGCCGGTGGGGATTCTACAGGACGGTTCATGACAGAGTTCCTCATTTCCAAGGTGGAAAATGATCCCAATATTCAGATAAGGGAGAATATCTCCGTAATCGACTTTCTTGTGAAAGATGGCGTCTGTTATGGAGCCCGTTGCTGGAATGAGATTGATAATAAGGAGGAACTAATTTACGCTGAACATACCTTCTTGACTTCTGGTGGAACCTCTGCGATTTATACTCGCACTACCAATCCGGAAACAACCATAGGTGATGGTATAGCGATGTCGTACAAGGCAGGATGCCGTATCGTCGATATGGAATTCATACAGTTCCATCCTTCGGCACTCTATATTGAAGATTCCCCTAAGGCATTCCTTATAAGCGAGGCAGTCCGCGGTGAGGGGGCCCATCTTTTAGGCAAGGACGGCAAGCGTTTCATGCTTCCGATTCACGAACTTGCCGAACTTGCTCCCAGGGATATTGTGGCAAGGTCTATTTTCAAGCAGATGGCACTAGATGACAGACCCTATGTGATTCTTTCGCTCAAGCATTTGAATGCTGATAAGATAAGAAGCAGATTCCCTACCATCTTGGCACGATGTGCCGAGAATGGTTATGACTTGACACAACAGATTCCTGTTGCCCCTGCTGCTCACTATACAGTAGGAGGGGTGGCTTCGGACGAGTATGGAAGGAGCGATGTAAGCAGACTTTATGTATGTGGTGAGATTGCCTCCACAGGAATCATGGGAGCCAATAGGCTGGCTTCCAACTCACTAATCGAGTGTCTGGTGTTTGCCAACAGGGCGATAGAGATATCCAAGGAGGTAGGTCAGATAGATGAACTGCCGGAATTTGAACTTAAATATCATAAGGATCCTTCCAAAGAGGAGGCGTATCTTGCACTTAAGCGACAGATTGCCCATACGATGAATAACTGCTCTGGTATTATCCGTTCTGAACTGCTTCTCTCCACGGGCCTGAACCTCGTCAAGAAAGAACTGAAGGAACTCGGTCCTGAGAAGTTTGAATATTATGACGAGGCTTCCCGCAAGCTTCTGACTGTAGCATTCCTGATAATGACTGCTGCAAGATTCAGAAGAGAGAGCAGGGGAGGACACTATCGTGAGGATTATCCTACTCTCAATGAGGAGTATGCAGTACACACAATCCAGAGGGTATCGCAGCCTCTGACTACAAAGAAAGTTAACGAATAGAACACAATAAAGGTAATAAGAATGGAAAATGAAAAATTGATAGAGAGATTGATTGATCTCGCGTTCGAAGAAGATATCGCAACTGGTGATATCACTACTGAATCGATCATTCCCGCTACCACACGTGCAAAAGCGACGATGACAGCAAAGGCAGAAGGTGTGATTTCAGGACTGGAAATCGTTGAGAGGGTCTTCAGAAAATTTGAAAATGATATAATCTTCACACCCGCTGTTGAGAATGGTGACAGGGTATCCAAAGGTGATCTCATTCTTACAATTGAAGGAAGTTATCCTGCTTTGCTTAAGGCTGAAAGGACAGCATTGAACTTTTTCCAGAGGATGTCGGGCATAGCTACCAGAACTGCTGAATTTGTACGTGAACTGGAAGGAACAGGAACACAACTACTCGATACACGCAAGACTGCACCTGGAATGAGGGTGACTGACAAGATGGCTGTGAAGGACGGCGGTGGAAAAAATCACCGTATGGGTCTGTATGATATGGCCATGATCAAGGATAACCATATCAAGATGGCCGGTTCTATTACAAAGGCTGTTGAACAGGTGCGTTCAAAGATACCCTCAGATATTCAGATTGAGGTCGAAACCACAACTCTCGATGAAGTGCGTGAGGCTCTGGCATGTAAAGCCGATATCATAATGTTTGATAATATGGATACCCAGACAATGCGTGAGGCGGTAAAGATTATTGCAGGCAAGGCAAAGACCGAAGCTTCAGGAAACATGTCGATTCCCAGAATGAAGGAGGTGGCACAGTGCGGTGTCGACTACATCAGCGTAGGGGCTTTGACTCACACTGTCAAAGCATTGGATATCAGTATGAACATAACTACTGAAGAGGACGATTTAAGCTATATGGTGGAAGAAATAGACAGACTCCGCAAGGAGAGGAATGCAATAATCCTGGCGCATTACTATGTGGCACCTGAGATTCAGGATATTGCCGATTTCGTTGGCGATTCGCTGGAACTTGCGAAAAAGGCCGCTTCCACTGACGCTGAAGTGATAGTCTTCTGCGGTGTGCGTTTCATGGGTGAGACCGCTGCTGTCATTACCAAAGGAAAGAGAGTGCTTCTTCCGGTAGAGAATGCTGGATGTTCGCTTGCAAATGCCGTCAAAGGTTCACAGCTCAAAAAGTGGAAAGAGGAGAACCCCGATGGTGTAGTCATCAGCTATGTGAATACCACCGCTGATACTAAGGCATATACAGATATATGTTGTACCTCGGCAAATGCTGTAAGGGTGGCCAAGGCAGTCTCTGAAGGCAAGGTCCCCGGACTTCCTAAGACAGATAAGATTTTGTTTGTTCCAGACATGCACCTTGGCGGCTATCTGAATATTGTCGGAAATCTCAATATGCAGCAGTGGAATGGCAACTGTTGTGTGCACGAGGCAATTGATTCTGAGATGGTCAACAAGGCACTTGCAGACTATCCTGATGCAGAGATTCTTATCCATCCTGAATCAAAGTGTTCAGAAGATCCGGCGATTTTGGGTAATCCACGCTGCTTCTTCTACTCTACTTCCGGAATAATCAAACATGTAGCAGAGTCTCCTAAGAAACAGTTCGTAATCGCTACCGAATGCGGAGTTCTCCACTTTATCCGTAAGAAATCTCCGGACAAGGAGGTCATTCCTATTTCAGAAAAAGCTCTCTGCAAACAGATGAAGAGAGTTACTTTGGACAGACTTTATGATGCCCTGCGGTATGACAGATATGAGGTAACTGTTCCTGAAGAGATAAAAGAGAAGGCGGTTACTTCTGTTGAGAGAATGATGCAAATCTGATGTATAGAGCGGCAACACTTACCAGTGCTGCCGTTTCTGTTCTAAGTCGGGCAGGTCCGAGTGACAGGGGAGTATATCCGGCCTGTATCGCAGTTTGGATCTCCTTCGGAGAGAAATCTCCCTCCGGACCTATCATTATCGTTACATCTGCCGGCAGGGGAGTGTTTTCTGGAATTATGGAGCTGATTTGGCTCTTGATGTGGTCCGGATCACAGAAAGCTATATATTTTAACTCCTGGCAGTTCGGGTTGCCGGCTGTTTGGGCAATGACATCTGCGAATCCCGTCAGTTCGTCGACTTGTGGTAGGACTCTTTTGAGTGACTGTTTGGCGGCTGAAAGAACTATCTTTCTGGCCCTTTCCGTCTTAAGAACTTTTCTTTCAGAGTGGTCGCACAGAAGCGGGGTTATTCTGTCAACCCCCATCTCCGTAGCCTTTTCAAGGAACCACTCGAATCTGTCAATATTCTTCGTGGGGGCAACGCACATTCGAAGTCTGTAATGCTGATGATCATAACCTCCTTCTGCAGAGAGGATTCTTGCATTTACCCCTTTGCTTGTGGCGGAGATAATTTCGCATTTATAGAGTGTACCATCGCCCCCGCAGACATTTATGACATCTCCACTTTTGTGTCTGAGTACATTTATGCAGTGATGAGATTCCTCTTGTGAAAGTGTTATAGTGTTATCTGAAATCGCGTTCGAATAAAAATACTCCATAGCTATACATTGTTATAATCTTGGCCATTCCCCGACCTCCATATCGTGTATGTCGGAATTGTCGATATGAAATCTTATAGCTGTACGGACATTGTGAAAACCCTGATGGCCGCATGCTCCCGGATTTATGGTAAGCATATTGTATTTGGTGTCGTTGATGACCTTCAGAATATGAGAATGTCCGCATACGAAAATGTCTGGACGGTGGGCATTGATGAGCTGGAAGGCCTTGTAGTCATATCTTCCCGGGAAACCGCCTATGTGCATCATAAGAATCCTTTTTCCCTCACACTCTATCAGTTGTGTATATTTTGCAAAGTTCCTCACATCATAGGGATCGCAGTTGCCGAAAACTCCTGTCAAGGGCTTGAAAGTGGCAATATCTCTGAGTGTATCAAGGTTGCCGAAATCCCCGGCGTGCCAGATAACATCTACCGGCTCGAGAAATTTCCTTACATCATCAGGAAAAGAGCAATGAGTGTCTGAAATCAATCCGATATACATCCGCTTTTTTTCTGCAAAGGTACGCTTTATTTCCAAATTTGGCTTACCTTTGTGAAACTTTAAAAAAGGTGAATATATGAGAAGAATTATTTTTACATTGTCTCTTTGTCTGCTTCTTCCGGTCTTGACGGTATCAGCACAGCAAAAGCCTGTTACCAAGGCCAACTATGAACTGGCGGAGAGATTCGCACCCTCCAAGGTGAACAGGTGTATCCACTCTACTCTCTCCGGAGCGGAATGGTTCAAGAATTCAGACAGATTCTGGTATATGTGGAAAGACAGCAATGGAACCCACTACTATGTCGTTGATCCGGTTTCAAAGACCAAAAAAGAGATTTTCGACATGGACAAGCTTGCTTCTGAACTTACACTTATTGTCAAGGATCCTTACGACTGGCAGCATATTCCTATCGAAAATCTGAAACTCAAGGATGACAACACCTTCACTTTCAGCATCACCTCATCACAGGATGCACCTGCAGATACTCTCAAGAAGACTCCCGCAGGAAAGAAGGTCTACCGCTTCGAGTACACACTCTCCGATGGAAAACTGAAGGATGTGACAGAGAATGAAGAGAAGAAGGATTATCCCTCATGGGCAAATATCTCTCCCGACAGCAGCTATGTGGTTTATGCCAAGGGCTACAATCTCTACTACACTGATATTGAGAATATCCACAAGTGGATGAAGGATGAGAAAGATTCGACATTTGTTGAATACCAGCTTACATTCGACGGAACCAAGGATACTCCCTATGGAGGAGATGATTACAAAGGTGTTTCAGACAGAGATACCACAGAAAGAAATTTTGTATTGGCCTTCTGGTCACCCGATTCGAGGTATTTCTATATGGAAAAGTATGATATGTCAGGTATAGGTGAAATGTGGGTAATAAACTCTACTTCAGAACCCCGTCCTACACTTGAGACTTACAAATACCAGATGCCAGGAGAGCCCGGCCCCATCAGATACAACATGCTCTTTGATATGTCTGACAAATCTTGTAAATATCTTGATTTCAAGGCATTCAAGGATCAGACTGTAGCCCTTAACATGAGAGAGGAAAGGGTTGATGATATACAGAAGGATTATGTCGCACTCGAATGGCTCGGGGATAACAACAATTTCTATTTCTCCCGCCACAGCCGTGACCTTCACAGAATAGACATCTGCAGATACAATATCGCTGAGGATTCAGTTTATGTCCTTATAGAAGAGAGATTCAATAAGTACATTGATGTATTCGATTTCAAGGTCCTCAGGAACGGTGATATCGTAATGGCTTCAGAACGTGACGGATGGTCTCAGCTCTATCTCCATTCAAAGGACGGAAAACTCAAGAACAGAATTACCCAGGGTCCTTTCCATGTATCTGAAATCAAGTCTGTGGATGAAAAGAACGGATACGTATATTTCACAGCTACAGGTTACAACAGGAACGAACATCCTAACTACATACACTTCTTCAGGGCTGCACTCAACGGCTCGGGAGTTACTATGCTCAATGAAGATGATAAGACACACATGGTATCTCTCTCTTTGGACAACAAATTCTTTGTAGACTATGCTTCAAGGGTTGACTGTGCCCCTTCAAGTGCTCTCTACTCCGCAAACGGAAAGAAGCTTCTTGACCTTGAGGAGGTAGATATGACTCCACTCTTCGATATGGGCTACAAATTCCCTGAGGTATTCTCAGTAAAAGCTGCTGACGGTGTGACAGATCTTTGGGGAGTAATGTACAAACCATTCGATTTTGACTCTACCAGAAGCTATCCCATTATCGAATATGTGTATCCAGGTCCTCAGGTTGAAGCTACCAACTACCTTTGGTCAGGCCGCATGAACAGGGTTGACAGACTTGCCCAGCTGGGCTTCATAGTAATTACGGTAGGTCAGCGAGGAGGTCACCCCGACAGATCTAAATGGTATCATACATTCGGATATGGAAATATGAGAGACTATCCTCTTGCCGACCACAAGTGGGCGATTCAGCAGCTGGCTGCACGCCATTCGTTCATAGATGTGAACAGAGTGGGAATTCATGGTCATTCAGGCGGAGGATTTATGTCCACAGCAGCCATCCTCACCTATCCTGATTTCTACAAGGTGGCAGTATCATGTGCCGGAAACCATGACAACAGAATCTACAACAGATGGTGGAGTGAAACTCACCATGGTGTAAAAGAGGTGGTTACAGATGGGGATACTACATTCAGCTATAGTATAGGATTTAATCAGGAATTGGTGAAGAATCTCAAGGGAAGACTCCTTCTTGTCCATGGTGACATGGATGACAATGTGCACCCTGCTAACTCGACCAGGGTAATAGATGCGCTCATCAGAGCCAACAAGAGGTTCGACATGCTATATCTCCCCGGTCAGAGACACGGTTTCGGTGACATGGATGAATATTTCTTCTGGAAGATGGCAGATTATTTCAGCAGATACCTTATCGGTGATTATGAAAATTGCGTGGATATCCGTCAGATGAATAATAACTGATTTTGTAGGATATGAAATCCATATTGGGAATAGGAAATGCACTTACTGACATACTTGCACTTTTGGAAGATGACTCTCTGCTAAGGGAGTATCATCTTCCCAAAGGTAGCATGCAACATGTCGATAAGGAAACCGGCAATAAAATATGGAGCTCCATCAGAAGGATGGGAGTTCAGTATGTGGCTGGTGGAAGTGCCGGAAATACGATAACAGGAACTGCTGTTTTCGGTATGCCCTCGGGTTTTATTGGCAAAGTGGGAGATGATGAACTGGGTTCGCTTTACAAGTCGGATCAGGAGAGAAATGGAATAAAGTCCATGTTGCTCAAGGGTGTAGAGGCATCGGGCAGGGCTATGGTATTTGTCACTGCACCTAATGCGGAGAGGACATTTGCAGTCTATCTTGGAGCAGCCCTTGAACTTGCTCCTGAAGATCTCAAACCGGAGTATTTTGAAGGGTATGACTATTTTCACATTGAGGGGTATTTGGTGCAGAACCAGCAGCTGCTTCGCAGGGCTGTCGAGCTTGCCAAGGAGGCTGGATGCTATATCTCCATTGACCTTGCCTCATATAATGTGGTAGAGTCTAATGAGGCATTTCTTCACGATATTGTCGAGAATTATGTAAATATTGTCTTTGCAAATGAATCTGAAGCCGAAGCTTTCACCCACAAGCAGCCTCGTGAAGCTGCAAATGAAATCGCTAAGATATGCGACATCGCAGTGGTGAAAGTGGGCAAGGATGGCTCTATGATCTGCACAGGGCAGGAGTTCCACTATATCAATGCAAGAGAAGCCAAGGCAATAGATGCAACTGGTGCTGGAGATCTCTATGCAGCCGGATTCCTCTACGGACACTCTTTGGGATTGCCTTTGAATGTGTGTGGAGAGATAGGATCCATTATCTCGGCTAAAGTGGTAGAGGTGATTGGTCCCAAGATAGATATTCCCAGATGGAAAGATGCTAAACAGCAAATCAGAGAGTTAATCTCTGCCTATTAGTACTACAGAGTATACTTCAACACCTTCACGGCGGCCGACGAAACCAAGTTTCTCGGTCGTCGTTGCTTTTACGGAGATTCTGTCACTCTCTACACCACACACCTGTGCTATTCTCTCCCTCATTGCGGGAATATATCCGGCAAGTTTAGGACTCTGCATCGCAATGGTAATATCTGCATTAATGAGGCGGTAGCCCCTCTGGTTGACAAGTCTGCATACACGTTCAAGGAGGATGGTGCTGTCGATTCCCTTGAATTCGTTGTTGTTGTCAGGGAAGTGCTTACCGATGTCACCCAATGCTAGCGCACCGAGCATTGCATCGCAGAGCGAATGGATGGCTACATCACCGTCTGAGTGGGCAATACATCCGTGGGTATGAGGAATTTCCACCCCTGCAAGGACAAGCCTGAGCCCTTGGCCCAGTGCGTGCACATCATATCCGTTTCCTACTCTTATATCCATATAATGTTATCTATTTGTTATCGGAGTGCAATTTAGCATATTTTTTGTACTTTTGTAGTTACTTTAGATGTTTTTGCACTATGGCGTTTAATATAAGTTTTTTCAAGACTCCCAAACACAGGGTCTTCCATTATGAACCAAGGTACTACGATGAACGTAAAGAGCATCGCGAAATGGTGAAAAGGGAGGCGCTCAAGGAGAAGGCACTCAGAGAGGGAAAAGAGTGGAAGGAAGATGAAGAATATCATCCCGGACAGTATATCAGTGGTACTCTTCGCGAGCAACTGAATCAGAATCGCAGGCACGCTACCAGTGAGTCTGTGCTGCGCATTATCGGGATGGTCTCTATTCTGATCTTCTTTGCGTTTCTGATATTTTTTGCAAAGTATTTCACTCTGTTTCTGGAAACTATTCGATAGACGGAAAAGATGCTTAAGGTATTGCCTACAAATGTGGCCAACCTCATTGCTGCAGGAGAGGTCGTCCAGAGACCTGCTTCAGTGGTAAAGGAGCTTGTTGAAAATGCTGTGGATGCAGGTGCCACCACTATTTCGGTTATTATTGAAAATGCTGGCAAGACATCTATTGAGGTAATAGATGATGGGTGTGGCATGACCCGCGAGGAGGCAATACTCTCATTTCAAAGACACGCAACATCGAAAATAGCAAATGCTGAAGATCTGGAGTCAATAATGACTTACGGTTTTAGGGGTGAGGCTCTGGCCTCAATTGCCGCTGTTGCACATGTTACAATGCGCACACGAAAGGCTGATTCACAGACAGGTGTTCAGGTGCACATAGATGGTGGTTCGGACAACATCTCATGTGATGAGGTAGCGATTCCTGTGGGAACAAGGATCTCTGTGAGGGATCTCTTTTTCAATATTCCTGCGCGACGTAAATTTCTCAAATCAGAAAGTTCAGAGTTTCGTCAGATAATAAGTGAGTTTTCAAGGGTGGCCATATCCCATTGGGATTTAAGTGTCAGACTTGTCCATAACGGCAAGGATATTTACAATCTGAGGAAAGCCAATAATCAGAAACAGAGGATAGTAGAGATTGAGGGCAAATCCTTGGATAAGAAACTGATTGATGTGAGTTTCGAGTCGGAACTTTTTTCATTGAAGGGTTTTATTTCCCGTCCTGAGGATGCCAAGAAAAATTCAAGCCAATACTTTTTTGTTAACGGAAGGTTTTTCCGTTCTCCTTTCTTTTACAAGGCTATCCTCAAGGGTTATGATAATCTGATTCCCGATGGGCTCGCTCCTTCATTTTTTCTCTTCTTCAATGTTGCTCCCAATACCGTCGATGTCAATATCCATCCTGCGAAAACAGAAGTGAAGTTTGAGAACGAAAGTCAGATGTTCGAAATTATTACAGCTCTTGTCAGGGAGGCGCTGGGAAAGGGAACATTTGTTCCTTCTATTGATTTCGAGCATGATACACTGCCTGACGTGCCGATTGCTCAGAATTTCCGTTTTCCAAGGGCCTCTTCGGCCGGAGACCTCTATCCCTCCTCCGGTCAGGCACCGGCATATACCGCGAATGTGCCCCGTCCCTTCAGCAAGGGTGACATCTCCCGGTCAGTTGGCGGCTATTCGGAACTTTTTGAGAGCAGGAGTGTGTCGATGACTGAAAATGAATCAATTATACAGATTTTCGGAAAGTATATCGTCACGACGGTCAAATCCGGACTTCTTATAATCAATATAAAGAGGGCGCGTGAAAGGATATTCTATGAAAAATACCTAAAGAATCTCGATGATTCGACACCTATTTCACATCAGGTGCTCTTCCCTTCATCGATAGAACTCTCTCCCATGCACTACTCTTTGCTGATGGAGAATCCGCAGGCACTTGGATTAATGGGATTCGACATTGTCCCTTTCGGACCTTTTTCAGTTGCTGTCAACGGGGTCCCGGAGGGCTTTGGAACAGATGAAAACTCTGCCAGAGAAGCTATTGATGCAATCCTTGCGATGCTGGAGGATACAGGCTCACTGTCTATTATCAAGGCAGATGAGCGTCAGAGAGTCGCCAGAAAGATGGCGTACGCAGCCGCGGCCATGACCCCCAAGAGACTTCTTATTGCAGAGGCGCGTTCGTTAGTAGATGCACTATTCGCCTGTGTGGAGCCGCAGATTACCCCTTCAGGCAAAAAGATTATGGAGATACTTACAGAAGAAGATATAGATAAGAAAATTTAAAAATAGATAAATATGAACGATTTCCAATACTACCGTCCCAGAGTTCCGGTAGTAGTAAAGAACCTTATAATTATCAATGCGTTAATGTTTCTCATGACTCTCGTCAACGAGCAGTTCATGCTGAAGACATTCTCGCTGTTTTATTTCAATTCGCCCTTTTTCAAGCCTTACCAGTTTATCACATACATGTTCATGCATGGAGGATTTGCCCATATATTCTTCAACATGTTCTCTTTGTATATGTTCGGAAGTGTGCTTGAAAATCTTTGGGGACCCAAAAAGTTTTTCCTCTACTATATGGTTACAGGGCTTGGCGCAGGTCTGTTCCACGAATTGGTATCCTACTGCCAGGTGGTGTTTACTACCAACCCTCATACTGCATATGTAGTGGCCATGACACCTACAGTCGGTGCTTCCGGAGCAATCTACGGACTGCTTTTGGCATACGGAATGCTCTTTCCGAACAATGTTATTTCATTCGTTTTTCCTCCTATCTCGCTCAAGGCAAAATGGATGGTGTTGATATTCGGATTGCTTGAACTTACACTTGGACTCACTGGTGCCCAGGGTAACGTGGCTCACTTTGCACACCTTGGCGGCATGCTTTTCGGTCTGGTACTGATTCTCGTGTGGAAAAGTAAGAACAAACTCTACTATTGATCGATGTCACGCAGGAGAAATCCCTTTGTGAGTTTTTCATTCCGTCTGACTGCTACAATTTTTGCAGTTGCTCTCGGGGTGAGCTACCTCAGTATCTTTTTCGATGGTGAGGGGATTTTCTCTGTTGTCTCTCTTTTCGGACTCTATTATATCCCGTTGTTGGTGGTAAATATCGTCCTGCTGGTGATGAGCGTGGCGCGCAGATCTTCCTCTTTTCTGATTCCGCTGGCAGCGCTGCTCCCCTCTCTCTATTTTCTTCAGTTTTACATAAAGGTTACTGATGAAAATCTCCCTGGCTGGAAATCTGCTTCTGAACTCGGAGTTACCATGATGACCTACAATGTCGGAAAATTCAAGTATGCCTCAAGCGGTAATCCTGAGGATGTGCTTGCCCAGGTGGCTGGTTTTGTAGAGCAGTATGATCCTGATATTATTGCGTTTCAGGAGTTTTATATAACAGATTCCGATGCGGTAGAGGATTGTTTCAGAGATTATCCATATTGCTCGAAATACCTTTTCAGAACCTCGTCAGGCAGTTATTTTGGCAATGTGACCTTCAGTAAATTTCCTATTGAAAGTAGTGGCAAGATTAAATTCGATGGAAGTACCAATCTGGTCCTCTATAGTGATATAGATATAAATGGTCAAAGAATCCGTATTTATAACCAGCACCTGGAATCCAACAACATCTCGCTTGCCTCGCTTGTAAAGAAGATTAGCGGACGGGATGATTCTGTTTCAGGAGAGATTATGAATGCCCACGAGAGACTTATCAGCTCCAATGAGCGTCGCGGAAGGCAGGTCAGGACTCTCTTGGACCATGTAGCCAAATCTGATAGAATGGCTGTCCTGTGCGGGGATGTGAATGATACTCCTATGTCCAGCTCCTTCAGGGCCTTGAGAATGGGGAGAAAGGATACTTTCACTCAGGCAGGCAATGGTTTTGGCGCTTCTTATTCAGTATTGTGGCCGTTGTTGAGAATAGATTATATTTTCGTTCCGAATAATTTCGATGTACTTCTCCATATTACACCGAAGGTCGGTTTTTCCGATCACTATCCGGTTCTGACTTCGTTTATAATTAATGATGAGAATGAATAATTTTGTCAAAGAGCAGGCCATTATGGCTGCAAATGCCCTTAAAGAGGGTAAAATGATTCTGTATCCCACCGATACCGTGTGGGGAATTGGCTGTGATGCTACCTCTGAGGAGGCTGTAAAGAGGGTTTTTGAGCTGAAAAAGAGGGAGGATTCGAAGAGTCTTGTAATCTTGGTGAGTGATATGGATATGCTCTCTCGTTATGTTCGGGATATTCCTCCTATGGCTGAACAGTTAATAGAGGTCAATGATGTTCCAATGACAATCATCTACCCCGGTGCACTCTCCCTCGCCCCTTCGGCAATAGCCGAGGATAGCTCCGTGGCTATAAGGATACCGATGAACAGTTTCTGTGTGGAAATGATCCGCCGTTTCGGGAAACCCATTGTTTCAACCTCTGCCAACATCTCCGGAGAGCCCACTGCAACTACTTTTGAGATGATTTCTGAAGCTATATTGAATGGTGTTGATTATGTAGTTGATAGTAAGTGTGATATCGAATCTACCGGGCGTCCTTCCCAAATAATCAAGCTTGGAATGGACTACGAAATAGAAATAATCAGAAAATAGCCTCAAATTTTTGCCAAAAAAAATTTGCTAATTAGAAAAAAAGCTCTACATTTGCAATCCGTTTCGATGAGCTATGGTGTAATGGCAGCACGACAGATTCTGGCTCTGTAAATCTAGGTTCGACTCCTGGTAGCTCAACTAAATGATGGCGAGATAGCTCAGCTGGTTAGAGCGCATGATTCATAATCATGAGGTCCCCAGTTCAATCCTGGGTCTCGCTACTGAAGATGAAGACTGACAAATTCTTTTGTCGGTCTTTTTTCTTTTATGCTATATTTGTAATCCGAATAATATTGTTTTTGTATGAAGTCTATTTTTAGGGTATTTGCATTTTTTGTCGTATTGGCTGTAGTTGTGGATTGCAAACTTCCTCAGACAGGGTGGGGCGGTGTTGAGGGTGTGGTCACAGACGAGGAGCTTGATTCCCCTGTCTTTTCAGTAGCAGTCTCTTATGGCGACTCCTCTGTTCTTACAGATATGCAGGGACTCTACAGGTTCGATTCTATCCCTTCAGGATATCAGGGAATAAAGTTTAGGAAGGACGGTTATAAGGATACAGTGGTTTTTGTAGATGTCCCCATTGGTGGATTGGCTCAGTGCAGTGCTCAGCTCCGACTCATAAGGACAGGATGGGCAGTGGGTGGAATAGATTCTAATTTCGGCACTATTCTGGTTACTGATGATGGTGGCCGAAGCTGGCTCAGACAGGGATCCTCGAAGATGATTCCGGAGACAAAGCTGACACATGTATGTGCCTATTCAGATAGGATTTGCTGGGTGGCGGGTGAACCTGATAAACTCAGGGGAAAGACCACCCTTCTGCTTACGGAAGATGGCGGTGTCACATGGAACTCCAGAGGAACCTCTATCCAGGCAGACGGTGAGCCTGTTGTTATTGGGGCAATGTGTGCTCTTGGTCCCAAGAGCTGTATCGTGGCTGCTAGGGATACCTCTCTGCTGTATATTACCACCAATTCGGGTACATCGTGGAAAAATCTCAGAATCAGCGGTATGGTAAAGAGCTATTCTGCCATCTCCTCTATGGATGGAGTCAATATCTGGTGTGGCGGTTCAACATATGATGGGGGTGCAGGAATCGATTACTCCTGTGACGGAGGAACTTCATGGGAGTTTATCAGCGTCCCTGCTTCTGCTGTGAGCGGCATGATTACGGATATTGCCGTCATTGACGAAGAGATGCTTGTTGTCTGTGCCCAGGGCTCATCTCCCCTGGCTATTTCCCGTGACAAGGGAAAGAGCTGGAATTCCGCAGGGGGGTCTTCCATATCTTCATCTTTGTACAGCATTCATGTTCATGATGAAAATGTGTGGTGGGTCTCCGGTGATGGAGGACAGTTTTTCTATACTACCAATGCTGCAGATTCTTTTGCCAATATATTCCCCAAGTCGGAGTCCTCGGCTTCTGCTATTTCTGCATTCTCTTTCTTGAAAAACGGCAAATCCGGTGCGGTTGTTGTCACTGATGCTTCAGGAGTCTCTTCCAGGATCTATTATACGGATGATAGTGGCATGTTGTGGGAAGAGGCATCTATCCCTTATGCATTTGAACTTTTGGATGTAGATTTTGTGGGAGGGTCCAATTAGTTTGGCACAGGTTTTGCAAGTTCTTTTTACGGATAGTTTTCATAAACCCAATATTTTGGTTTCATAGGTTAAGTTTTAGGTTAAGTACAAGTGTTCGCCCACCCGGTTCTCGGGTGGGCGAACCAATTTTAGTTTTGTCATTAACGAAAAAAGTCGTAAATTAGCAGTTTGTTAATAGATAGAAAGAATAATGGAAAACGAAGAAGTCAATCACGGCAGAATAGTTCAGGTCGACATTGAAAATGAGATGAAAACGGCCTATATCGACTATTCGATGTCCGTAATAGTTTCGAGAGCTTTGCCAGATGTAAGGGATGGACTCAAACCTGTTCACCGTAGAGTTCTCTATGGTATGTATGATTTGGGACTGACCTCAGGAGGACAGCACAAAAAATCGGCGCGTATAGTCGGTGATGTGCTTGGTAAGTATCACCCCCACGGAGATACCAGTGTTTACGATGCTATGGTGCGTATGGCCCAGAGTTGGAGTATGAGATATATGCTTGTGGACGGTCAGGGTAACTTCGGTTCGATCGACGGAGATTCTCAGGCGGCTATGCGTTATACTGAAGCTCGTTTCAGGTCTCTGGCAGAGGCTTGTCTTGAAGATATTGATAAGAATACAGTCGATTTTGTCCCTAACTTTGATGAAACTCTTAAAGAGCCTACGGTTCTTCCATCCAAGGCTCCTCTTTTGATTCTCAACGGTGCTTCCGGTATTGCTGTTGGTATGGCGACAAATATGGCTCCCCATAACCTTTCAGAGACAGCTGATGCTATATGTGCATATATTGACAATCCTGATTTGACCACTGAGGAACTGATGCAGCACCTTAAGGGTCCCGATTTTCCTACCGGTGGTATCATACAGGGTATAAGCGGTATAAAAGAGGCCTTTGAAACAGGAAGGGGAAGGGTAGTCGTACGCGGTAGAAGTGAAATAGAGGTGCAGCCCTCAGGACGCGAAGTGATAGTCATCACAGAGATTCCCTATATGGTAAATAAGAGGGAACTCATAGAGAAGATAGCAGAGCTGGTCGAAGAGAAGAAGATCGACGGCATTTCATATATCAATGATGAGAGTGACCACAAGGGAATGCGTATTGTAATCAAGTTGAAGATGGGAGCATCTTCGAATGTCGTTCTCAATACTCTCTATAAGCTGACTCCGCTTCAGTCGGCATTCTCAGTAAATAATATCGCCTTGGTGGACGGCCGTCCAAGACTTCTGAGCATGAAGCAGCTCATCAAATATTTTGTCCGTCATAGGCATCAGGTGGTGGTCCGCAGGGCTCAGAACGAACTTGCCGAGGCAAGCAAAAGGGAACATATTCTTGCAGGTCTGCTGAAGGCAATCGATTTCATTGATGAAGTTATTGCGCTCATCAGAGCAAGTAAGACCAGGACAGAGGCACGCGAAAAACTTTGCCAACGTTTTGAACTTACTGAAATACAGGCAGGTGCGATTGTCGAAATGCGTCTGGGTAACCTTACCGGTCTGGAAAGGGAAAAGCTCAGGGCTGAGTATGAAGCCGTCCTTGCCAAGATTGCAGAACTGAACGAGTTCCTCGCCAGTGAAGCCCTTCAGATGGATATGATCAAGAAGGAGACTCAGGAACTTAAAGCGAAATTCGGAGATGCAAGAAGGACCGAGATTACCTACTCGGCAGATGATTTCAATCCTGAGGATTTCTATGCCAAAGAGGATGTGGTTATTACAATATCCCATCTTGGATATATCAAGAGAACCTCTCTTTCAGAATATCGCCTGCAGAACAGAGGTGGTGTCGGAGCCAAGGGTAGTACCACTAAAGAGGAGGATTTCATTGAACATATTTATGTTGCCAATACCCATAGTACAATGCTCTTCTTTACCAGGAACGGCAAATGCTATTGGCTTAAGGTCTATGAAATACCTGAAGGTTCGAAAGCTTCGAAAGGACGAGCAATACAGAATGTAATCAACATCGAATCAGATGATTCCATCTGCGCATATCTTAATGTTGGAGATCTTAATGATTCTGATTATATCAATAGCCACTATATCGTGTTGTGTACGACCAAAGGTGTCATCAAGAAGACTACACTCGAAGCTTATTCAAGACCTCGTGCCAATGGTGTGAATGCAATTACCGTCCGTGAGGGTGACTTGTTGCTTGAAGCTGTTCTTACCGATGGTTCAAACGAGATTCTGCTTGCAGCGCGCAAGGGAAAATGCGTCAGGTTCAATGAGGAACTTGTCAGACCAATCGGCCGTACAGGTACCGGAGTAAGGGGAATCAGCATCGAAGATGATGACGAGGTTGTTGGTATGATATGTGCAAATACTGAAAGTGAATTCATTGAGAGAAACCAGATTCTGGTGGTAAGTGAGAATGGATATGGAAAACGCTCTCCTATTGACGATTATCGTGTCACTAACAGGGGTGCCAAAGGTGTGAAGACCATAAATATCACTGAAAAGACCGGTGAACTCTCTTCAATCAAGCTCGTTAATGATGATAATGATCTGATGATAATCAATAAATCGGGTATAACCATCAGACTGGCAGTGAGTGATATAAGGGTTGCCGGAAGGGCTACTCAGGGTGTAAGGCTGATTAACTTGAGAGAGGGTGACAGCATCGCTGCAGTATGTGTGGTGGAAAAGAGTGAAACAATGTAAACTTTTAAGTATATGAGAAAATTTTTTTTAGTTGCAGTGGCAGTTCTTATGACAACTGCTCTCGGAGCCCAGAATGCTGAAAAGCTCCTCAATAATATTACAAAAGCTGAAGCGGCTGCAGCGGATGAAAAGAAGTCGCAAAAGGTAGCTACTTGGATTAAGCTGGGTGATACCTATTATAAAGCTTATCAAGAAATCAGAGGCAAGGTTCAGGAAGGCTGGTCTGTGAATGATGTCATGTTCACAGCTGACAAGGCTCCGGTTTCTGAAAAACAGGTAAGTATCAACGGTATTCCTTATTATGTACAGTCATTCGATTTCTATGACCTCTATTATAATGAAGCAGGAATCGTAGCAGCTGTAGTAGTTACAAAGAGCCTTGATGGAAGAGACCTCCTGGTGCAGGCAACAAATGCTTATATCAAGGCAGCTGAACTTGATGTAAAGAAGTCTAAATATGACAACCTAAAAGAAAAGCTCATTTCACTGCGTGACGCGTTGGTAAATGAGGGTATGTACAACTATACTGTAAATGACATTGAAAAGGCTGCTATCAATTTTGAAAACTCTCTTCCTTGTAGCGAAAACCCTGTTGTCAATTCTGTAGATACAATGATTGTTTACTATACCGGTATTACCTACAACATGCTCGGAAACCTTCCCAAGGCAAAGCAGTATTTTACCAGATGTATGGAAATGGGTTACCTTGAAGGTGGTGACGTTCCCGCAGCTCTTGCAGATATCGCAAAGAAAGAGGGAGATGTGGATGCTGCAAAGTCATACCTCAATGAAGCTTTCCAGAAGTTCCCTTCAAGCCAGGCTGTTCTGGTGAACTTGATCAACCTCTATATTGAGACAAATGATGATCCTGAAAAGATCCTCACTCTCATCAGAGCTGCTCAGGTAAATGAACCCAACAACGCCTCTCTTGTATATGCAGAAGGTAATGTTTACAAGAATCTCGGTCAGAACGAAAAGGCAATTGAATATTATCAGAAATCATACGACATGGACAACAACTATGTATATGGTGTCTATGCTGTAGGTAACACCTATTTCGATATGGCTATCGCATATCAGACTGAAATGGATGCTCTTGACTTCAACGATGTAAAAGGATATGAAGCTATTAAGGCTAAATTCGATGAATCGCTCAAGAACTCTATAGTTCCTTTCGAAACAGCATTCAACTCTCCTGCAGCTACTGAAGATGTTAAACTTGCAGTTGCTCAGGCACTCAAACAGGTTTACTTCCGTTATCGTGAAGAGGATCCTTCATATGCTGAAAAGTATCAGAAATTCAATGATTATCTTAAAGCAGCAGGTATCGAATAAAAATAACCATCATCAATGATAAAAAAAGAAGAGGCCAATTTGACCTCTTCTTTTTTTGTGGGGGATACATAGGGCTCTATTTCTCCTGAATAGGAGACATTAGTTTCTGGACGAATTTAAGGTGTGGAACGAATTCACCCAGTATTACTCTTATTACCGTGTATGCAGGAATTGCTGCCAGAATACCAAGAACTCCACCAATCTGTCCGGCTATGAGAATCACAAGGAAAATTTCCAGAGGGTGTGACTTGACGCTATTAGAATATATGATTGGCTGGAAGAGATAGTTGTCTACCAGCTGTGTTACTACAAATACTGCCAATATGATGCCGAGGAATGAGTAAAGAGGTATAGATACTCCCACGTTGTAGTAGTAGACAAAGCCCATGGTGACTGCTATGACATCACCGATAAGCGGACCTACATATGGTATAATATTTAGGATTCCGGATACTGTGGCTACTACTATGGCAAGCTCGGTGTCCATTCCTGCTATGAAAATCAGACCTAAGCTGTTAAGGAGAGCTATACCGAGTGACTCAATGGATATACCTATGAAATATCTCGAGAGCAGGTTGCTTATCTTGGCAGATGCCTTTCTGATATTATCTTCATACTTATCCGCAAATATGGAGGTTATGGTATTGACTATCAGACCGTTCTCACGGAGCATGAAAAATGATATGAATAGAACAGAGAATAGATATATGAAAAGGTCTACCAGAAATGAGGTTATGGAGGATACCAAATTCGAGAACATGCTTAAATCTACATAAGATCTGAAGTAATTGAAAAGGTATGATTCAATGGTAAAATCCTCTCCCACTGATGGAAATGTTTCTGTTATGAAGTCGTTTAGCTGTTTGAGAGGTTCATCTATTTTCGCCCCTATGGAGTTAATATCGATGTTGTTGACAAGTGTTACTACTTCAGCGAACATTGGTGCTAGCAGCAGGAATAGCGACAGAATCACTCCTGATATGAGAACAAGAGTCAATAGCGAGGCGAGTGAACCGGGTATCTTGTGCTTGCCAATTCGGATTTTGCGCAAATATCTGACAATAGGTTTTCCTATCATGGATATGACTGCAGATATTATAAGGAAGGCAAGTATTTTCTTGAAGTACCATGCGATAGCGGCAACAATCAGGACGACTACTCCTATGAAAATATATCTTTTATAATTGTTCATAATTTCGTAACTTTTCCCAAAAATAATAAAAAAGGGGATAACTCATACCTACAAGTTATCCCTTTTTGTTTTAGAGGCAGTGAGTTCAGAGTGCCTTGGGCTCTCTCTCCTGACCGACTGCGACATTTATGATTCTACCTTGGTGCTCAGTACCATTAAGGGCAGCAATTGCTTTCATACCATCCTCTTCGGACATTTCAACAAAACCATATCCTTTGGAACGTCTTGTCTCTTTGTCAACAATGATTCTGGCGCCTGTTATTTCACCATAATTTTGGAACAATGCAATTAGGTCTTCTTTCCTCACGCGGAAGTTTAGGTTTGAAATAAAGATATTCATGCTTAAGTTGTTTTTTGTTACTACAAAGGTAGTAAAAAAA
>JAQXKS010000064.1 GCA_029010575.1 Bacteroidales bacterium
AAATGTGGATGCACTGCCAAGTACAGACCCCATGGTGATCAAGGAAAAGCTTCTGCTTCAGCTGACTTCTCCAGTACGCTGGACCAAGACCGTTCTCAACATGCATGCTGATGGTGCTACCGAATTCTTTGAACTCGGTCCGGGTACAGTGTTGCAGGGTCTTATCAAAAAAACACTTCCGACAAACAACTAACTAACCAGTATAACTCAAAATAAGTCTTAATAATGGCTAAAGAGAAAACATTTATTACATGTGATGGTAACTATGCTGCCGCGCATGTGGCGTACCTGTTCAGTGAACATGCAGCCATCTACCCTATCACCCCTTCATCGACAATGGCTGAACTCGTTGATGAGTGGTCTGCTTTCGGAAAAAAGAACCTTTTCGGTGAAACTGTGAAGGTTACCGAGATGCAGAGTGAAGGCGGTGCAGCAGGTGCTGTACACGGTTCATTGCAAGCAGGTGCCCTCACCACAACATTTACCGCTTCTCAGGGTCTTCTTCTGATGATTCCTAATATGTATAAGATTGCAGGAGAACTCCTTCCTACCGTATTCCATGTATCAGCAAGAGCGCTGGCAACTCAGGCCCTCTCGATCTTCGGTGACCATCAGGACGTGATGGCTTGCCGTCAGACCGGTTTTGCTATGCTCTCATCTTCAAGTGTTCAGGAAGCAATGGATCTGGCAGCAGTTGCACATCTTTCGACTATCAAATCCAGTGTTCCATTCATACACTTCTTTGACGGTTTCCGTACATCTCACGAAATCCAGAAGATAGAAGTTTTGGACTCTGACGCTCTCAAGGATATGATAAGTGAAAAGTCACTCGCAAGATTCCGTGAGAGAGCCCTCAATCCTAACAAGCCTGTTACCAAGGGTACTGCTCAGAACCCTGACGTGTATTTCCAGGCTCGTGAGGCTTGCAATTCTTTCTATGATGCTGTTCCTGATATCGTTGCCCGTTATATGGGTGAAATTAGCGAACTCACAGGACGTCACTATCTGCCTTTCGATTACTATGGTGATCCTGAAGCTACCAACGTCATCATCGCTATGGGTTCTGTTTGCGAAACTATTTCAGAAGTGGTTGACAGTCTCAGAGCAAAAGGAGAAAAGGTGGGTCTGGTAATTGTACGTCTGTACAGACCTTTCTCTGCAAAATATTTCCTCAGAGCTCTTCCTAAGAGTGTCAAGAGAATCGCAGTCCTTGACCGTTGTAAGGAACCCGGTTCAGTAGGCGAACCTCTGTATGTGGATGTTAAATCTACTTTGGCTGAAATGGAAAAAGCTCCCCTTATCATCGGTGGACGTTATGGTCTCTCTTCAAAAGATACCAGCCCTGCACAGATACTCGCAGTATTCAAGAACCTTGCGGCTAAACAGCCTAAGAATGACTTTACCATCGGTATCACTGACGATGTGACATTCAAGTCTCTTCCTGTCGGTGAAGAAATCTCTCTTGCCAAACCCGGTACTTATGAACTCAAGTTCTACGGACTCGGTTCAGACGGTACAGTCGGTGCCAACAAGAATACCATCAAGATTATCGGTGACAATACAAATAAATATTGTCAGGGTTATTTTGACTATGACTCCAAGAAGTCTGGTGGATATACCTGCTCACACTTGAGATTCGGAGATTATCCCATCACATCACCTTACCTGGTTTCAACTCCTGACTTCGTAGCTTGCCACGTTCCTTCATATCTGCGCAAGTATGATGTTCTCAAAGGTATCAAGAGGGGAGGTACATTCCTTCTCAACAGCCTTTGGTCTGTAGAAGAAACCATCGAAAGAATTCCGGATCACGTTAAACAGGTTATTGCCGAAAAGGAACTCACCTTCTATATTATCAATGCAACCAAGATTGCAGAAGAGATAGGACTCGGTAATAGGACCAACACTATCCTCCAGTCTGCCTTCTTCAAGATTACCAATATCATACCTTACGAAGAAGCTGTACGCCTGATGAAGAAGGCTATTGACAAGAGCTATGGCAAGAAGGGTGAAAAGGTCGTAAGTATGAACTATGCTGCTGTTGACAGAGGTGCTGAATACGAAAAGGTGGAAGTTCCTGCACAGTGGAAAGAAATCGCAGCCAAATTCTCTACTGCAAACCATGACCGTCTTGCACCCGAATGGGTTCGCAGCGTTGCTGACGTGGTTAACGCTCAGAACGGTTATGATATTCCTGTAAGCGCATTTGCTGGTGAACGTGCTGATGGTACTATCCCCGCAGGTACAGCAGCTTTCGAAAAGAGAGGTATTGCTGTAAGTGTTCCTGAATGGAATCCTGCGAACTGTATCCAGTGTAACCAGTGTTCATACGTATGTCCTCACGCTGCTATCCGTCCTTTCCTGGCAACCGAAGCAGAAATCGCAAATGCTCCTGAAGGAATCAAGAGTGCACAGGGTAATGCAGCATTCAAGGAATATCGTTTCGTAATGCAGGTTTCTCCTATGGACTGTACCGGTTGCGGTAACTGTGCCGATGTATGTCCTGCTAAGGAAAAG
>JAQXKS010000065.1 GCA_029010575.1 Bacteroidales bacterium
ATTCTCTTGGTACTTTGTTGTACTTGTACTTGTTCTTCAATATTTCAATCAACTATCCCATCCTAATCCGTCGCTGCCCTTGGAGAACCGCTCCGTTTCGTTTGGGATTGCAAAAGTAGCGCTTTTTTCCGTATCTCCAAATTTTTTTTGCAACTTTTTTGAAAAAAATTGAAAAAAGCCTCATTTTTGTACTATGTATTGGACATTATTTAAAATATTCTTTAAGATAGGAACCTTCACAATCGGAGGAGGAGCAGCTATGATTCCGCTGATAGAGAGGGAGATAGTGGATAAACACCACTTTTTGGACAGTCGGGAATTCCTGGATATGATATCTATTGCGCAATCTGCACCCGGAATCATTGCTGTCAATGTATCTATTTTCGTCGGAAACCGCATTGCCGGTCTGAAAGGGAGCATTATCGCCACACTCGGAAGCATACTCGCCCCGTTTCTCACCATCCTGGCAATTGCATCAATATTCACCACCTTCTCCTCCAACCAGACAGTAGAGGCCATCTTCAAGGGGATCCGTCCTGCTGTGGTAGCCCTTATAGCAGTCCCATCTATAAGGATGGCAGTAAAGAACCGCCTTACTGCCCTGAATGTGGCAATAATACTGCTCTCGGTAATTTTCATCGCTTGCATAGGTATTTCTCCGGTATGGATTATCGTAACCGCAATTCTCATGGGCATCTGCAAAGGCTACTACGAACTTCACAAAGACAAATCCGCAGGTAAAAAATGATCTTTCTTCAGCTATTCTATGTCTTCTTCCTTATAGGAACCTTCACCTTCGGTGGAGGATACGCCATGATTTCCCTCATACAGGATCAGGTAGTAATCTCACACCAATGGATTACACCTGAAAAATTTACCGACATCGTTGCCATTTCACAGATGTCCCCTGGACCGGTCGGAATCAACTCTGCCACATATATAGGATATTCAGTACTCGAGGCATCTGGGCACTCCCCGCTTCTATGCATCCTCGGATCTATCACAGCTACCACAGCGGTAGTTCTCCCCTCCTTTATAATAATGCTCCTAATCAGTCTGATCTTTGAAAAGTTCAAAAACAACCTCTATGTAACATCAGTTCTTGATTACATACGCCCAGTCACCATCGGCCTGCTTGCCTCCGCCTCCATACTATTGATTACTCCATATAATTTTATAGACGCATGGAGCTGGATTCTTTTCGGAATATCATTTGCCGTTCTCTTCTTTTTCAATGCAAATCCTTTCTACATAATAATAGGTTCTGCAGTGGCAGGATTGCTTCTATACGGAGATTTTTTATAACTTTGAAATCAAAATTTTTTAAATATGAAACTGAAACTATTGGGTACAATATTAGCCGCCACACTGACTCTCGGAATCAGCTGTACCAAAGAAAACAACAACCCAGAACCACCCATAGACAAACCGCAACCCCAGACCGAATTCGCCACAGGAGCTGACATAAGCTGGGTGACACAAATGGAAAAAGAGGGAATCGTATTCAAAGACAAGAACGGAAAACCCACAGATTGCTTCGCACTCATGAAAGACCTTGGAATGAATTCCATCAGACTCAGAGTGTGGGTTGACCCCTCCGCTAACGGCAACTGGTGCAACAAAGAGGACCTTCTCATCAAGGCTAAACGCGCTAATGCCTTGGGACTCAAGGTAATGGTAGATTTCCACTACAGCGATTGGTGGGCAGACCCCGGAAAACAGAACAAGCCCGCATCATGGAAAGATCTGGACCTCAACGGACTTTGCGATGCACTTGCAAGCCACACCAAGGAGGTACTTGAACTTTTGAAAGCAAACAACATAACCCCGGAATGGGTGCAGGTGGGAAACGAGACCTCAGACGGAATGCTCTGGGAAGATGGAAGGGCTTCCACCAATATGGCAGCATACGCTACACTTACCAACACCGGCTACAAAGCAGTCAAGGAGGTCTTTCCCCAAGCCATAGTTATAGTACACCTGAACAACGGATTCGATGCACCTCTGTACAAATGGCTCTTCGACGGTCTGAAAAACAACAACTGCCAGTGGGACATGATAGGAATGTCTCTTTACCCAAGCGCTGACAATTGGGAATCAACTGTCAATCAAACAATTGCCAACATGATGACCCTTTCCACACTCTATAACAAGCCAATAATGATCTGTGAAGTCGGAATGCCCTGGGATAGGCCCCAGGAGTGCTACGACTTCCTTACATCTCTTATCCAAAAGGGAAAATCATCAGTGAAGGAGAATTTCAAAGGGGTCTTCTATTGGGAGCCTGAATGTAATCCCGCTTGGAATAATTATACCCTTGGTGCATTCGACTCAGATTTCAAACCCACCAAGGCCCTGGATGCTTTCAAAGAATCAAAATAGAGACAAATGAAAAGAATACATGTATTAATAGCAATCACTCTGCTTTTTGTCCCCACGGCTCTAAAGGCCATCACCGGGGAAGAGACCAGAAAGGTAACCCGACTGGAAGAAGGATGGTTTTTCCATAAAGGGGAAGATGGAGAATGGGAAAAGGTTACAATCCCTCACGACTGGGCCATAACAGGTCCATTTGACAGAAACAATGACCTTCAAGTAGTGGCAGTCACTCAGAATTTCGAGACTGAAGCAACCGAAAAGACAGGAAGATCCGGAGGTCTTCCCTATATGGGAATAGGATGGTACAAGAGGAGTTTCGATGTCTCACTTGAAAACACAAGGCTACCGGGCACCAGACGGGCCATTCTCTACTTCGACGGAGCCATGAGCAATGCAAGAGTCTATGTAAACGGCAAGGAGGTCATCTACTGGCCCTATGGTTACAATGCTTTCCATGTGGATGTTACTCCATATCTGACTCCAGACGGTAAGAACAACGAGCTGACCGTTCGCCTGGAGAATGCACCCCAATCATCTAGATGGTATCCCGGTGCAGGTCTGTACAGAGATGTCTATCTGATAGAGACCAACGAAATCTGCGTACCCATATGGGGAAGCTGTATCACGACCACACTCTCGGATGACCTCACAAGTGCCCAGGTTAAAATCCTGACCAAAATCAACGAGAGCAGAAATCTCAAAGTAGAGGTGACAACATCGGTATTTGCCCCTGACGGCACGGTTACAGGAACACTTACAAGCTCCCAAATCCGACGCATCAATGAGAACCAGCTGGAATGCGAGCAGATTTTCACCATTGACACCCCTATGCTGTGGTCCCCTGAGACGCCTTCACTCTACAGGGCGGAATCGAGCATCATCGTAACTCCTGCATTTACGTCAGATGGGCCACAGGAGAGAAGAAGCAGCATACCGGCTGCAAGGGTTCTTGCTGATATCTATAGTACCACTTTCGGTATCAGATCTATAGAAGTACGCCCTGAAACAGGCTTTTACCTCAACGGCAAGAACAGAAAATTCAAAGGCGTATGTCTGCACCACGACCTGGGTCCCCTGGGAGCTGCAGTCAATGAGTCAGCGATAAGACACCAGCTTACAATGCTGAAAGATATGGGCTGCGATGCAATCAGGACCACTCACAATATGCCTGCATCCATTCTTACCCAGTTGTGTGACAGCATGGGTTTCATGGTAATGATCGAGAATTTCGACGAGTGGGATGTGGCAAAGTGCGACAACGGTTACCACCTCTATTTCGAAGAGTGGGCAGAGAAGGATATGGTAAATATGTTACACCACTTCCGTAACAGCCCCTCGGTCGTAATGTGGAGCATAGGCAACGAAGTTCCCACACAGTGGATGGAGGAGGGATACAAGGTAGCAACATTCCTCAGAGATATATGTCATCGTGAAGACCCTACACGTCCGGTAACCTGCGGAATGGACCAGGTAGATGCGATTCTTGCCAACGGATTCGGTGCTATAATGGATGTTCCCGGGTTCAACTACAGAGTTCACAAATATCTAGAGGGATACGAAAAACTGCCCCAGAAGGTTCTTTTGGGCAGCGAGACAGCCTCAACTGTAAGTTCGAGAGGCGTATACCACCTGCCCGCTGAAAAGTGTGCCGGCAAACTCACCCCCGACCATCAGTGTTCATCATACGACCTTGAGCATTGCTGGTGGTCCAACATCCCCGATGATGACTTTGCCCTTGCTGAAGACTACCCCTGGACGATGGGACAGTTCGTATGGACAGGTTTCGATTACCTTGGTGAACCCTCACCCTACGACACCGATGCATGGCCTAACCACAGCTCCATGTTCGGAATAATAGACATTGCATCAATCCCCAAAGACAGATATTACCTGTACAGATCCATCTGGAACGAAGAGTCACCTACCCTTCACATCCTTCCCCACTGGAACTGGGAGGGCAGAGAGGGAGAAACCGTTCCCGTTTTTGTCTACACTTCATACCCTGCAGCCGAACTCTTCATTAACGGAAAGAGCATGGGAATAAGGCGCAAGAGCGATGAATCCAATCTGCACAGATACAGACTTATGTGGTTCAACACCAAGTACGAGCCAGGAGAGATAACAGTCAATGCCCTGGACTCCGATTCCCAGGTTGCAATGACCCGTACGGTCAGAACCGCCTCCGAGCCCTATACAATAGTCATGGAACCATCACGAACTGAACTCGATGCGAACGGAAAGGATCTTTGTTACATTACTGTAAAGATAGTGGATAGGAAAGGAAACCTTTGTCCATTGGACGAAAGAAGCATCAGCTTCGATGTCAAGGGAGCAGGTTCATTCAGGGCCGTGGCCAACGGAGACCCGACATCGTTGGAACTCTTCCACGAGCCTCACATGAAGTGCTTTGGAGGCATGATGACACTTATTGTCAGCAGCAGCGACAAGAGCGGAAAGATCAAAGTCACAGCCCGCGCGAAGGGACTGCGCAAATCATCAGTTGAATTAACTACAAAATAAAACACTAAACCAAATGAAAGAAAGAATTGAAGAGTGCTTTAAAAGCCGTTTTGCCACTGAGGGAGTTTTCTATGCCTCAGCTGGCCGTATCAATCTGATTGGAGAACACACCGACTATAACGGAGGATTCGTCTTTCCCGGAGCCATCGACAAAGGCATAATGGTGGAAATTGCACTGAATTCCACAGACAAGGTAAGAGCCTATTCAGTAGACCTTGACAGCTATGTAGAGTTTGGGTTCAACGAAGAGGATGCCCCCTCTGAATCATGGGCAAGATATATTTTCGGTGTATGCAGGGAGATCATAAAGAGGTGCGGCAACGTCCTCAAGGGTTTTGATACAGCCTTTGCCGGAGATGTTCCCCTTGGTGCAGGCATGTCATCTTCTGCCGCATTGGAGAGTGCCTTTGCCTTCGCTCTTAACGATATCTTTAACCTCTCTATCGACAAATTCGAACTTGCCAGAATCGGACAGTCGACAGAGCATAACTACTGCGGTGTGAAATGCGGAATCATGGACCAGTTTGCCTCGGTATTCGGAAAAGAGGGCAATCTCATCAGACTCGATTGCCGTTCGATGGAATACAGATATTTCCCCTTCCACCCTCATGGATATAGACTTGTCCTTCTCGACTCGGTTGTAAAACATGAACTTGCATCATCTGCATATAACAAAAGAAGAGAATCCTGCGAAAATGTATGCCGCGTGATGCGCGAAAACGGATATCCTCAGGTGGAATTCCTAAGAGATGCAGACATGGCAATGCTTGAAAGTATCAGGGAAAAGATTTCTGATGAGGATTATCTGCGTGCCAAATATGTAATAGGAGAGACCGAAAGAGTTCTGACAGTATGTGAAGCACTCGAAAGAGATGACTATGAAACAGTAGGTAAGATGATGTACCTCACCCACTACGGAATGAGCAAAGAATACGAAGTAAGCTGTCAAGAGCTCGATTTCCTCAACGACATAGCCAAGGAGTGCGGAGTCACCGGTTCGAGAGTGATGGGTGGTGGCTTCGGTGGATGCACCATCAATCTGGTCAAGGATGAGCTCTACGACACATTCATCGAAAAGGCCTGCAGACTCTTCAAGGAAAAATTCGGTCACAATCCTAAAGTATACCCTGTTGTAATAAGTAACGGAGCCAGAAAATTATAATTATCATGATTCATTTAGTCAACAAGAGCGGAGCGAGAGTCATACTCACTCCCATAGGCGCCGGTGTCGTTTCGGTAATAGTTCCGGACAAAAACGGAGTCATGGGTGACGTAGTTCTGGGCTACAGAGATTCTGAAAGCTACATCGGTGACGGTCCCTGCTCCGGAAAGATTCCGGGAAGGTATGCTAACCGCATAGCGGGAGGCAGGTTCATACTCGACGGAAAGGAGTACTCCCTGGAGATAAACAACGGTCCCAACCATCTGCACGGTGGTAGCAACAGCTACGCTAACAGGGAATGGACTATCGAGCAACAAAGCGAAAACTCTGTCACATTTACTCTTTACAGTCCAGACAACGATCAGTCATATCCCGGAGACTTGAATATCAGTGCCAGATACACTTGGTCGGACGACCAGACACTCTCTCTGGAAATCAAGGCTACAACACAAAGCGCCACTATCCTCAATCTTACCAACCACACATACTGGAACCTTCGTGGAGAGGACAGTGGAACCATTCTTGACCATCTGCTCAAGCTCAACGCCTCTTCATGGCTGCCCACAGACCAGACACTCATACCTACAGGAGAGATAGCTCCGGTTGAGGGAACCCCGATGGATTTCAGAAAAGAGAAGAGAATCGGAGAGGATATTGAGAAGGATTTCCCGGCACTCAAGTACGGCAAAGGTTATGACAACTGCTGGGTCATAGACCGCAAAGATGATTCACTCGCTTGCGCTGCCGTACTCTCTGACCCCGTCAGCGGAAGATGCCTGGAAGTATGGACTACACAGAAAGGTGTCCAGGTCTACACAGGCAATTGGCTAAGCGGCTCGCCTGTAAGCAAATCTGGCAGAAGCTACAACGACTACGAAGGTGTGGCTATTGAGTGTCAGAACTTTCCTGACGCCCCCAATAAAGAAAACTTCCCCAATGCGATTCTTCGCAAAGGGGAAGTATATAGAGAACTGATCGAATTCAGAATCAGCGTCCGCTGACTCGATCAGAATGTGGTAACAGGGTCTATCAGGTTATCCTTGAAATAGACTTCATAATGAAGGTGATTTCCAGTGCTTCTGCCGGTGCTTCCGACATAGCCGATGAGATCACCTTTTTTTACCGCCTTATTCTGGGTAACAGCAATCTGTTTCATGTGTGCGTAACCGCTTTTATAGCCATTATCATGGTTGATTTTTACGAAGTTACCATATCCGCCATAGTATCTTGCAATGGTAACTACACCGTCAGCAGTGGCATAGATCGGAGTCATTGCCGCAGCGGCCAAGTCGACACCCTTGTGAGTGTGTGTCCTCTTGGTAATAGGGTGAACCCTGGTTCCGAAAGGAGATGAGATTCTCTTATACGATGTAGGCTTGCCACTTGGTACAATGCTTACAGGCTTGATATTCTCATCTTTCTTGCCGGAATCCTTCTTATCGGAATCTTTCTTTACAGCATCCTTCTTCGCAGGCTTTTCATCTTTTACGGAAGATTCCCCTTCGGCAGATTGCTTCATCGGTTGTTCAGTTTGCTCTTCTTTTGTGACCACCTTATCTTCCGGTACATACTGTGCCTGCTCCAGTCTGACTTCATCCTTACGCTCCACAGGGGTCTCCAAAACCACCTCGCAAATACCATCCTTGCACACAGCTTCAGGAGCTTCTCCCTTCATCGCACTTACTATAGTCTCCATCACAATGGCAGCATTCTGCATATTCTCGAGGCTGTCCGCTCCATCACTGAAATTACTCAGAACATCTTCCGGCTTCAAGGTAGAGAGCCTCTTGACATTCTCCTGAATAATCTTTTTCTGGGCTGAAGCAGTCGATACAATATTCGGAGCCGAAACGTTTGAAGGCAGCTTCTGAATAGGTCTTCCATCGTCAGAGGCCATCAGTTCAATAAAACCGATATCCTCTTTTGCCTGTGCTTCATAGAGCTTTTTGTACTCATTGAAAGCCTCTTCATAACGACTTTTGAACTCCTTAAAGGCAGCTTCCCTGTCCTTGATAAATTCGGACTTCTGATTCTCCATCTCCTTTTTGAACTTCTCGTAGTCATTCTGAGCCACGAGAGAGTTCAAACTGAAGATAAAGAGCACTAATAAAGGTAGTACAACTCTTTTCATTTTGGGTTATTATTCTACGAATGCCAATACCTGATTGATATCTACCTGGTCATTCTGTTTGACTTCTATCTGTATAATCTTGCCATCAAGAGGAGCATAGACAGGTTCGACGCCGTAGAATGTCTGGATGTAGCAAACAGGTTCCTTTTCCTTCACCGGAGTACCTATTACAGGTGCTGTACTTTCATCTGTAACGTTATATCTCCAGATTACACGGCCCTTGCAAGGTGCCTGAAGAGGCATTGCCTTGGGGTGAAGTTCCATAACCTTATCCACATCGAAAGCGGGCACTTCGATAACCGGACGGGTCTTGATGATAGGAGCTCCTGCCTTTGCCTTTGCTGCTTCCAGCTCTTTATTAAAGCGTTCCTTTGCGACACCGCTCTTGTAATCACGGTATTGTCTTTCATGCATTGCAAATTCGAAGAGTTCTTCGTCATCGGTTCCTCTGCTCCATCCCTCTTTCTTCATTTCTTCGATGAAATGAGGCAACTGGTTGGGGAATGCATCCTGAGGATTTCCTTCGTAGAATTCCAGTCCCTTATCCTTCACTATCTGAACGATTTCAGGAGCAAGAGGGCCGGGCAGTTTACCGGTCTTACCCAGAATCATATTCATCGTATCGGGGTCGATAGTCTTCCAGCGAGGTTCTCCCTTAAGAATATGCATGAGGTTCATCAGGGCAGTATTCTTGACATACTGACTGAAAGGTGTTACCAAAGGAGGATATCCGAGTCTTGGCCATACATATTCTACCTCCTGGAAAAGCATTACCACCAGTTCGTTGAGAGATACCTCCTTCTTTCCCTGATTCCTCAAAGACATGTTTATCGCGCCGTGGAATCCCTTGAGGTCTGCCATCATGGATCCCATCATACCACCGGGAAGTCCGCATCCCACGAGCAAGGATGATGAAATATAGTTATTGGGTTCGATAAAATATCCCAGGAAGTCATCTATGAAGGTCTGGGTCAGACGTCGTGCCTCCATGTAGGCATCCATATTGATATCCTTAACGAGGAAACCGGCATCTTTGAGCATTGCCTGAATAGTTATTACATCGGGATGGATCTTTCCCCATGAGAGAGGTTCCATTGCAACGTCGATATACTCTGCACCAGCTCTAGCCACTTCAAGCATAGATGCCACAGAGAATCCTGGGCCGGAGTGACCGTGGTATTGAACGAGAATATGGGGATATTTGTCTTTAATCGCTTTAGTCAGACGGCCAAGGAAAGCAGGACGTCCGATACCTGCCATATCTTTAAGACAGATTTCGTCGCATCCGTATTCAACCACCTTGTCCACCACACCCATATAATACTCTACTGTATGAACAGGCGACGATGTGATACTCAAAGCCACCTGAGAGATCATTCCCCCCTTCTTAGCCAGACGGACAGAGCCTTCAAGGTTCCTGTGGTCGTTAAGTCCGCAGAATGAACGAGAGATATTGGTTCCCTGTTTTGCCTTTACCTTATACATCAGTTCTCTGACATCTTCAGGAACTGGATTCATTCTCAATGCATTGAGACCTCTTTCAAGCATATGGGTCTGGATACCTGCCTTATTGAAGGGAGCTGTCCATTCCCTTACTGCCTTATTAGGGTTTTCTCCGAAAAGGAGATTGACCTGTTCAAAGGCTCCTCCATTGGTTTCTACTCTGTCGAAACAGCCCATATCTATAATTACGGGCGCAATCTGTTTCAATTGGTCAACCCTGGGAACATATTTTCCTGAAGATTGCCACATATCCCTATAGAGAAGGGAGAATTTTATTTCTTTAGCCATACGGATGGTATTTAAAATTTTCTTTCAAATATATAAAAATTTTGTCAGATTAAAAAAGTTATTCTATATTTGCAGCCCAAAACAACCCGAACGGGTTTACATGGTGGATGTAGCTCAGTTGGTTAGAGCGCTGGTTTGTGGCACCAGAGGTCGTGGGTTCGACCCCCATCTTCCACCCTTAAGTATTTTTCATAATAATTGATTAATGTAAAAAGACAGTTGAACGATCAACTGTCTTTTTTATTATCAATCAATGATTTAGCCTTCGATATAACCGGCTTTGACAAGCGCCTGGCGCATCTGTTCTCTTCCCAGAGCGACAATCTCATGATACTTGTCAAACTCGAGGGTACTGTATGCATTCTTGGGAATTCTGACCAATACTTCGGGTTTGTATAGATCTATCATTCTGGTTGCATTCATCTCCAGCATCAGACTTGAGCTTGAATCGAGTATCTCCACAATACCCATTCTGGTCACTCCTCTCTCCTTATCCCTTTCCTCCTCAAGCTTTGCATCCACACTTGAATGCTTCTCATCCGCACCCAAGTGACTTGCACCAACTTCTTCCTGCCTTGTCTGCGCAACATCAGACTTAAGCTCCCCTGCTCCCCTGATGACAGAACCTGCCGACTTGCGGATGCGAAGCGTAAAATCATCGATTTTGCCGGCGATTTTATCCTTGATACTTTCAAAATAGATTTCAACTGCCGATTCCTCTTCCTCCTTGGCCTGGTAAGGTCCGTTCAAGTCTACCACCACCAGCAGATCGCCTTCATTCCTTCTAACACGGTCTATAGGGGTAGGATTTACCACACCGCCATCGATAAGAACCATCCCGTCAACAATATTCGGAGTAAAGAGCGAGGGAACGGAGATCGAAGATCTGATGGCTCGGTAGAGAGAGCCTGAGCTGAATACCACTTCTTTGCGATGAAGAATATCAGTTGCAACAGCGGTGAAGGGAATCCGGAGATCCTCGATATTCCTTTCAGGGACAATGGTTTTAAGCTCTTCAATAATTTTATTGCCTTTGACAAAACCGCCCTTGTCAAGAGTCAAGTCCATGAAGGAGATTATCTTCAATTTGTCGATATCCTGCATCCACTCCTTAAAACTGCCGAGTCCGTCACAGGCATACAACCCTCCGATCAATGCGCCCATGGAACATCCTGATATCGAGGTAATATTGAAACCATTTTCCTCCAATACCTCTATGGCGCCAATGTGAGCGAGGCCTCTTGAACCTCCGCTTGCAAGCACCAAAGCTACATTTCTACCATCTTTTTTCATACTGGGACAATAATAGGAAAACACATTATCATTGGAACAAGGGCCCGCAGGTAATCTGCAGGCCCTCAATAAATATGATATTAATTATTTAATAAACTGAATAAGAGAGTTAAAGACCTCTTCTATGGGTCTATCACCGTCGATTTCGCAGTAGTTGCCCTTACCTTTGTAATAATTTACCAGAGGCTCTGTCTTTGAATGATAATTCTCTATTCTGTTTCTGATAGTTGCAGGATCTGCGTCATCCTTTCTGCCTTCGATTTCAGCTCTGTGGCGGATTCTTTCGAATACGAGATCGTCATCAAGAGTAATTGAAAGGACAGCATCTACCTTGCCTCCGAACTGGGCAAGCATTCCGTCAAGCACCTGTGCCTGCGCTATTGTTCTAGGGAATCCGTCGAAGAGAAATCCCTTGGCATCCTGATTTTCGACTATCTTGTTCCTGATCATTCCCTGAACGATTTCATCGGGAACGAGGTCACCTCTGTTGATGATTTCAGCAGCTGTCTTGCCAAGCTGGGTACCGTTCTTGATTTCAGCGCGAAGAAGATCCCCTGTTGAAATGTGAAGGTAGTTGCACTTTTCTACTATGAGTTTGGCCTGGGTACCTTTGCCGGCTCCCGGAGGACCGAATAAAATGTAATAATTCATATATATTGGATTTAGTGTTTATTGGTTTTCTATGATATATATATCCTTGTACTGTCTTCCCAACTGGTCATAGTCAAGCCCGAAGCCCACTATGAATTCATTACCGATTTCCATCGCCGGATAATCGATCCTTATGGATTTCTTATAGGCTTTGGGTTTATAGAATAGGGTGCATATTCGTACGGACGAGACCCCAAGTCGAGTCAATATTTCGTGCAGCTCGACTATTGTCCTTCCTGAATCCACTATATCTTCCACGATTATGACATCCCTTCCCTCCAGCTCACTGCCCGCACCGATAAGCTCCTTTATCTGACCTGTCGAACTCGTGCCCGAGTAAGAGGCCAGTTTGACGAACGAGACCTCACATCCGAATTCAATCTTCTGAAGAAGAGAGGCTGTGAACATAAATGAACCATTAAGGACACTGAGAAAAACCGGAGTAGTACCCTTCTCCTTATAGTCATCGTTTATCTTACGCGCAACAGCATCAATAGCCTCCTCAATCTTTGCATTGGGGATAAAGAGTTTGAATTTTTTGTCGTGAAGCTCTATCCTTTCCATCTTTTTACTAACTTTGTTCCTGTATCGTTTGAAATAAAGTGCTAATTTAATAATTTTTTGAAAATGAAACCTATTGTATCTATAATTATGGGAAGCACATCCGACATGCCTGTAATGAAACAGGCAGCGGACTTCCTCAACGAAATGGAGATTCCATTTGAAATCAACGCCTTATCTGCTCACAGAGTCCCTAAGATGGTTATGGAGTTCGCCACTCAGGCCCACAAGCGTGGAGTAAAGGTGATTATCGCTGCTGCAGGCGGTGCGGCGCATCTGCCCGGCGTGATTGCCGCATACACACCGCTCCCCGTTATCGGAGTGCCCATCAAATCTTCCAACTCCATGGACGGATGGGATTCAGTCCTTTCGATTCTTCAGATGCCCGCAGGCATTCCTGTAGCTACAGTAGCACTGGACGGGGCCAAGAACGCAGCTGTTCTCGCACTTGAGATTCTTGCCGCTTCGGATGAGAAATTGATGGAAAAGGTTATTGCCTTCAAGGAGGATTTGGCAAAGAAAATAAATAAGGCAAACGAAGAGCTGAAAAAGATAGAATACAAATATAAAGTAGACGAATAGGTATATTCATATAATAGTCGGTTTATGTGTTGGAGATTTGAGGGGAAGGGACCGACAAAGGTTCTTACGGCATTTATATGCTCTTTTGCTGCAACCGTATGCGCTGCACAGGTGGACTATTCACCACAGATAATAACTTTGGTCGAAAGATTGTGCGAATCAGGCTCCGATGACGAAATCATGTCGTTATCGGAGCATTTTATCGCCTTGTCGCATGAGAAGATTGACATTAACCGGGCTACCGCTGCACAATTGGAAGCCTCGCTCATATTCACTCCGTTTATGGCTTCCTCTGTGCTGGAGTACAGAGAAAAATACGGAGGGATTATTTCCCTGGCAGAACTCTCTTTGATAGATGGATTCAACGCTCAGTATGTAGAGCTGATTGCCCCATTTATCACCCTTGGTGGCAATCTCTCCGTAGAGAATCATGACAAGCCTGCTTGCAGGAACAGGCTTGTAGTCAGGAGTAACTATGATAGAGAGATGTCCTCTGTGGGTCTGCTTTCAAAATACGATGGTTCATTCTCGCACTGGCTCCAATGGGGAGTCACTTTGGAAAATGATGCCGGAGAAAGGCATTGGCCGGACTTTTACAGTGCATCACTATCCGTAAGTGATATTTCCATCTGTGATAAAATCGAAATCAGAAGAGTCGTGGCCGGAGACTATACCGTCCGCCTAGGACAAGGATTGACAATATGGAATGCCGCCACGCCCTCTTTGCTCAAGCGTCCTTCTTATACACTGGTTCCCTACCGTTCGGCTGTGGAGCATGGCTATCTGCATGGGGCAGGTGTGAGCATCGGGCTTTGGGACCATTTAGAGATGACACTCTTCTACTCAAACGCCGGAAGGGATGCCAAAGTGGACGGGGAGAGTTTCTTTTCCTTACCCAAGACAGGCCTGCACAATAGCACAAGCTCCCTCATCAGCAGATGCTCGCTCAGAGAACAGAGCGCAGGAGGTTCAATAGCCTACGAAGGTCAGAGGTGGAGATGTGCTGTGAATTTTGTCACATACTTCTACAACAAAACCGATGGCAGAGCTATCAAGGAGTGGAACAAATACCTAATCTTTTCACCCCCTGGAATGAACATCTCTGCAGATTTTATCTACTCGTATCAAAGTCTGAGACTCTTTGCGGAGGTGGCGGTGGACAAAGAGTTGGACCCTGCATTTATTACCGGAGTTGGATACCGTTTCAGAAACGGCATTGAACTCACTTTTGCCACAAGGTATTATGACAAGAGGTACTTTGCACTTCACGGCGGTGCCATCAAAAGAGGCTCCTACTGCAATAACCAGTATGGCTCGAATATCACTGCAAAGTGGATGCCTCTAAGTTACCTGAATCTGGATGCCTCCTTTGAGTGTACAATCTTTCCTGGTCCTCGCTACAGGATTCCTCAACAGTCATATTATCTGAAGGGAGAGTTGAGCGGTCTCTATTCCCCGCTGAAGGAGCTTGAGCTCTCTCTGCGTCTGTCGCTCAAAAAGATAAGTGAAAGGGAGAATGCCACATTGAAATGGAAAGCCAAGGGGTGCTACAGATTCCCGTTCGGGCTCCTCACCGCTGCAGAGCTTCACCTCTCCTACTGCGGCTCCTTCGGCACTGCAATGAAAATCATGGCCGGATACGCCAATGAAGATCTGCATCTTAACGTGACTGCCGATGTTATCCTCTACAACGCAAAAGAGTGGGAGGGAGCCCTCTACATTTACAGCAGAGAGGTCCCTCCATCATATTCAATTCATGGTTATTACGGCAAAGGATACTCCTGCCACCTTTCAGCTCACTGGTCACCATGGCGTTGGCTAAAGGGTGCAGTCAGCTGGTCCAATAAAGGCGACATTAAGGCCTCTGTCACTATAACTTTTTGATTTTTATCTTATTGCCCGGATATATCTTCGATTTTTTTGTAAAACCGTTGATTTTCATAATCTGTTCATAAGAGACACCGTCAAACTTTTTGGCAATATCCCACAAGTTGTCACCACTCTTGACTGTATAGTAAAGATAACCTCCATCTTCTGTAGTTTTGACACTACTCTTGTCGGATTTTGAGCCTGAAGAGGTTTTAGATGAAGCGGATGATGAGGATGCAGGGCCCTTGTTGTTGGAGTAGATGACTATCTTCTGTCCGACTCTGATATTGTTTCCCTTTATTCCGTTCCACCTCCTGATATTGTTTACGGAGACTCCATATTTCATGGATATGTGGCTGAGTGTTTCACCCTTTCTGACTTTGTGGGTGATACGCTCTCCATCCCCGATTGATGAATTGTTTTGGAGCTTTTTGAGTGTCGATGGATTGAAATAGATAGAATCCCTATACTTGTAAATCGCCGCCTCATTGTCAATAAAGGAAGGGGTGTACTGATATGGAAGGCGAAGTATATACTGACGTTCGACTCCGGGAATAATGTCGTGTATATATTGGGGATTATGTGTCCTGAGTTCCTCTACTGAGATTCCCGTATAGTGGGCAATCTGCTCGAAATGGAGCATCTTGTTGACTGCGATAGTGTCAAGGTGGGGAGGCATTACGACAGGAGTGGGTGTGAGATTATGTTCCTTGTAATATCGCATCGAGTAGAGTGCAGCTATGAACGAAGGGACATATCCTCTTGTCTCTCTGGGGAGATATCTGTAGACTTCCCAAAAACTTTTGCCTCCACCTGATCTTCTGATTGCCTTGTTGACATTACCGGCTCCGCAGTTGTACGATGCGATTGCAAGCGGCCAGTCATTAAAGATCAGGTATGAATCCCTTAGATACTGTGCTGCTGCATGGGCTGATGTTATGGGGTCGAATCTTTCGTCCACATAGGAATTTATAGTCAGTCCGTATCTTTTTGCCGTAGAGTACATGAACTGCCACATTCCTTTGGCTCTGGCACGTGATACCGCCTTGGTGTTAAGGGCTGATTCTATCACCGCCATTGCTGTAAGCTCGATGGGAAGGTCGTAACTGTCGAAAATTTCTTCAAATATGGGCATGTAGTACGCAGCAAGTCCGAGTACTGTCTCCATCTTTTGAGGCATCTTTTCGGTATAGTAGATGATATGGTTTCTAATGATGTTGTTATACGGAAGGCTAATGAACGAATTCATATCCCTGAGCCTGTTGAGGTAGACTGAGTCCGGGACATTGGACAGCATTATGGCAGAGTCGATGTCTGAGGGTTCCATCTCGACCAGCGTAAGATCCCTCTTGTGATACCACATTCCCAGCAGAGAATCGATGGTTACACTTTCATTTTCCAGTACGATATCATAGTCTCCATTGGCTTCTAAAAAACTCACAAAGCCTCCGCTGTTGAGGGTATCCCCCACCGTGGTCGTATCGGACATGGCTATGGCATCCGTTAACTTTAACAGGCTGTCTACCTGTCTTCTGAGACTATCTACAATCATCATCAGAGAATCCCTCTGTGTTCGAAGATCCTTTTTAGATTCACTTTTGAATAATGGTTTTGCCTGAAGAATTGCAGGTGATACGAGAATAGTAAGCAGAAGTGTTGTTAGAAATCTTTTATTAGTCATATCTGTTTTTTCGGTTATTAAAATGTAAGTTTCAATTGCATGCCAAAAGACCCCGAGAGTAGTGATGTTGAGGCTAATGACGTGTTAAATTCATAGTTTATCGGATTGATTACGGCAGGCTCAATCTCCATGCTGAGCTTGTTGTTCAGGTCAAAGTTATGCATCGTGGCAAAGACATCCGCATCTATAATCTGTAGGATATAGACTGCCACTGTAATTACCACTGCATAATCGCGGAATCGTCTGTAGTAGTCTCTATAATATTTCAGGTTCTCGGTGGACATTCCGTTAATTGCGATTCCCCCCTCTTCGACAGACTTGTTGTACTGGGCACGGAAGCGGGTGTACTGCAAGTTATTATAGTACCAGAAGTAACCAGAGGCAGCAAGTCCGCCATAATAAATCGGAAGTTTCCAGTACTCTCTGTTGTAAATCTGACCGAGTCCGGGAAAAAGCATAGAGTATATGGTTGCCCTTCCCGGCAGATGATCTTTATAATTTCTGTAACAAACAGTTACGTCCATGAGTTGTCCCCAATAGAAGAGAGCTGCACCTGCAATGAAGAGGTTTCGGTAGAGCTTGTGGTTTGGGTTGCCTGATGCCTGATAACGCTGGTTAAAGTAGATTCCTCCTCCAATACATCCTCCCAGACCAGCATAAAGAACAGGAAGTTTCCAATAATCCTTGTTATAAATCTGTCCTGTTCCGGGTAAAATCATACTCCCTCCGAAGGCCCAGCTAATGGACATTGTATCCCTGTGAGCCAACGAGTTGAAATACCGCTTTACGCTATACGTCTCTTCCTGTTGTACAGATGAGGTATCATTAACACTTGCTCCGCCCCCAGTGCGGTCCTGACCGAACTGAGCAGAGGCCGTGAAGAACGAGCATAGCAGTAATAATGTTATATATAGAAGTTTACGCACGTCAATCTTGTTCTAAAGGTCTGACTGCTTTCAAAAATGATTCCAATTCATCCTCAGAGGAGATCCTGATGGTAATGACTCCCTTGCCTTTGTCCGAGAGTTTCAGTGAGACTTTATCTCCGAAGAATCGGCGCATGACACCTACCGTACGATCATAAGATTCGGGAAGTGTTGTCGGACGTGGTTTCACAACATTTTCACTGCTCATCTCTTTGATTATTGCCTGAACTTTGGCCTCTGTCTGTCTTACTGACAGTTCCTTTTTAATAATTTGGTCACAGAGCATTTTTTGGGCCAGAGGGTCTGGAAGAGAAAGGATTGCCTTGGCGTGTCCCATGGAGATTTTTCCATCCCTGATATTAACCTGTATCTCTGCCGGCAATTTTAGAAGACGCAGGTAATTGGTGACAGTCGTTCTCTTCTTGCCCACCTTTTCCGCCATTGTCTCCTGAGTAAGATTACACTCATCTATAAGCCTTTGGAAACTCAGCGCAACTTCTATTGCATCAAGGTCCTGACGCTGGATATTTTCGACTATCGCCATTTCGAGCATCCCCTGGTCATCAGTATCCTTTATGTATGCAGGAATGGTGGCCAGTCCTACGGTGCAGGCTGCTTTAAATCTTCTTTCACCACTGATAATCTGATATTTATCACCTACAGTGCGTACAGTGATAGGCTGTATGATTCCGAACTCCCTCACTGATGCGCACAGCTCCTCAAGTGCCTCCTTCTCGAAGGTTATACGGGGCTGGTAAGGGTTGGGCTCGATCTTTCCGACAGGCAGTTCCGATATTGATGAGAGGCTCTGTGAATTGTATATGGGTTCACCTGGGATTACAGAAGCTGCACCTGACTCCTCTGACATGGGGATCAGTGCGCTCAGTCCTTTTCCTAATGCTGGTTTCTTTACATTCGACATAGTCAGTCATTTTTTTGTTGATTCTTGTTTAGAATCTCCCTTGCAAGGTTGAGATAGTTATTGGTCCCCGCAGATATCGCATCGTAGAGGATTACCGGCTTACCATGCGACGGAGCTTCGCTCAATCTTACATTTCTCTGGATCACGGTTTCGAACACCAGGCTGCCAAAATGATTTCTTACCTCTTCCACCACCTGATTTGCCAATCTGAGCCTTCCATCGTACATGGTAAGAAGGAAACCTTCGATTTTAAGGTGTGGATTGAGCCTTGTCTGTATCAGCTTTATGGTGTTGAGTAATTTTCCGAGTCCTTCGAGAGCGAAAAATTCGGTCTGTACAGGTATTATTACCGAGTCGGCTGCCGTAAGGCAGTTTACGGTTATCAGTCCGAGAGATGGAGAACAGTCAATTATTATATATTCATACTGGTCTGTTACCTCTTCCAAGGCCCTTTTCATTGCCATCTCCTTCCAGCTTTCGCTTATGAGCTCGATTTCGGCACCGACCAGGTTTATGTGTGAAGGTACTACCTTAAGATGTGAAATAGGTGTATCCAATACCACCTCTGAAATTTTTTTCTGACCGATAAGTACTTCGTAAAGGCTGCTTCCACTATTGGAGTCCGGAGCAAAATCCAGACCCGATGTAGTATTGGCCTGAGGATCCGCATCGATCAACAGTGTCTTTTTCTCCATTACAGCCAATGATGCTGCAAGATTTATCGCTGTAGTGGTCTTTCCTACCCCGCCCTTCTGATTCGCAATTGCTATTACTTTTCCCATTAACAGTATTCTTCAATTATTATGTGCAATTTGCAAATTTAAGAAAATCTTTCATCCAAATACCAAAATAGTATTAGATTTGCGAAGAATTATCCAAATTTGAAACCAATGGGCAAGAGTGACAGATGGATAGCAATTGTCAATCCCAATGCTGCGGGAGCAAAACTGGAGAAGGATTGGCCATACATCCATAAATTATTGAAAGAAAGCAACATAGATGTAGAAACAAAATTTACTACTCATAGGTATCATGCCGTTGAATTAACAGTCATGGCCCTCAGGGAGGGATACAGACACATTCTCTCAGTCGGAGGTGACGGCACACTTCATGAGGTGGTAAATGGCATATTCATACAGAAAGAGATTCCCGTCTCTGAAGTCACTGTAGCCATTATTCCTGCCGGCTCTGGCAACGACTGGGGTAGAATGTACGGCGTTCCGTCAGACTACGCAGACGCTGTAAAAATTGTCAGGAATCAGAAAACCATCCTGCAGGACATCGGCAAGATAACTTATACCGACTCCGGAGTCCGATCTGCCCAGTATATGGTAAATGTCGCAGGAGTGGGGCTTGACGCCTCTATCTGCAAGCATTGCAACCATGCCAAGAATAAGGGACAGAGTTCGAAATTCTCCTACATCAAGGCTGCTTTTGCGGCATTGATCTTCCGCAGATCAGTCCACTCGGAGATTGTCATTGACAACAAGACCCTCTATAAAGGCAAAGTCTTCTCAACAGCCCTTGGAGTGGGCAGATATAGCGGTGGCGGAATGAAGCAGCTTCCTGATGCACTCTGTGATGACGGTCTTCTGAATATCATGGTAGCCAAAGACCTCCCCAAGGTAAAGTTCATCACCCACTTCAAAAAACTCTTTTCAGGCGGGATCTACTCTATTAAGGAGGTCCTTCACGATACTTTCAGACATCTGGAAATCAAAAGTGATGTCGATGAACTGATAGAGGTGGACGGTGAGATTGTCGGCACCACTCCTATGGAGATGGAGGTAATTCCGTGTGCACTCAGAGTCGTGGTCGGTCAGATCGAACGATAGTAAACTTTCCTGCCAAACGCCATAATGGAGCAGGCAGGCATTTCATAAATAACACTATCCATTTCCATTTTCCATAGATTACGGAGTTTTTCCTGCGTGCGTCTATTGCCTTGATTATATGCTTGACACTCTTCTCCTTTGACTGAGTAAGAGGATAATTACACCCTGCTATGAAATCAGTATCGACAAACCCGGGTTTGATAGATGTAAAACAGATATCTGCACCCCGCATTACTGCAAGCTGTCTGAGAGACTCAAGATAGAATGCCTGAAAGTGCTTAGTGGAGGAGTATCCAGGGGTGACTCCCAGGGCACGTATTCCTGCCACTGAAGACATTACGACGAAATGTCCCCGCAAGTGATTGTCGCACCAATAATTGAAAAAGAATCCGGCACATTTCACGAATCCAGTGACATTTACATTGATCTCCCTTACTGATGTCTGCTCGTCGAGTTTCATATTCTCAACTCCATATCCTGACGAGTAGACCACCAGGTCGGCTCCTCCCATCTTTTCGACAAGCTGTTTCAACCTTTCCGTAAAATCTTCAGTTGTCACATCTATCTGCATTGAAACCACTGCGGCTTCAGGAAAATCGCTCTTGAGCTGTTCAAGTCTCTCTACTCTTCTCCCGGCCACTCCTACTTTGTAACCGCGTTTAATGTAAGTTTGGGCGATTGAGAGCCCAATTCCTGAGGTAGCACCTATTACAATAGCCTTTTTTGTCATTTTATTAAATATTTACTGGATCTACATCTATTTCTGTTGTCGTACCCGGCGTCTCAAGCTTGCTCAATGCCCCGAATATGTTCCTTTTGAGTATGGCTGCCTGTCTGTCACGCCTGAGCTTGATGAGAATGTGTACGATATGGTCATTTTCTATTTTGTCTATTACCGGTGGTACCGGACCCAGATAATCATGGCATCCGCATCTGTCAAGCAGATTACAGACTTTTACTGCGTGAGAGTCAAGCGATTTCCTGCTTTTTGACTTGAATATCAGGCGAATTATCCTTACAAAGGGGGGATAATCCAACTCCTCTCTATCACGCATCAGTTCCTCCTCCTCTTCAATCTCCGGTGCACACAACATTCTGAACACAGGGTGGTCCTTGCGTGCTGTCTGAATTATCATCTCTCCCCTGTTACCACGTCTTGCCACTCTGCCTCGAAGCTGTCTGAGCAGCTGAAGGGCTTTTTCGTCAGCCCTGAAATCTATTACAGATGTGATGGATTCTGCCTTGATTACAGCCGCCAGCGTAAGTCCGCTGAAATCGAACCCCTTGGA
Organism: Bacteroidales bacterium; assembly: GCA_029010575.1. GTDB lineage: Bacteria > Bacteroidota > Bacteroidia > Bacteroidales > UBA932 > Coprenecus. The sequence continues at coordinate 21,593 of JAQXKS010000065.1, forward strand.
GATCATCTGTGTTCCTACCAATATATCAATTTTACCCTCACTAAACCTCTGCAGTATCTCCTTTTCTCTTGTTACAGAAGAGGTTACATCCGTATCAAAGCGTTCTATCACAGCCTCCGGAAAGATCTCCTTCAGCTGTTCCTCTATTCTTTCCGTGCCCTCTCCTAACATATTGTACTCTGCTTTGGAGCACTTTGGACAGAGGTTTCCATCGAGATGTTGCCTGTATCCGCAATAGTGGCAGGAGAGTGTATTGTTGAACTTGTGATAGCTAAGAGGTACAGCACAATCGGGACATACCGGTATATACCCGCATTCGGGACATTCGAGCATCGTGGCATAGGCCCTGCGCGAACGGAAAACCAATGTCTGTTCCCCCTTGGCTAGCCTGTCTCGTATTGCATTTATGAGTATATTGGAGAAAGGACCTGTTACAGAACCGGTGCTCTTCTCCTTTCTCATATCAACTATTCTGATTGGGGCTTCACCGCCACCGTAGAATCTGCAGTTGAGCTCCACTTGGGCAATCTTTCCCGCGTGAATATTGTATTGTGTTTCGAGCGACGGGGTTGCACTGCCCAGCAGGACAGGTACTTTTTCTATGGCTCCAAGCATCAGTGCTGCATCCCTTCCGTTGTAACGCGGTGCGGGATCGGTCTGCTTATAAGAGTAGTCGTGCTCTTCATCAACTATTATCAGACCGAGATTGCTGTGAGGAAGAAGCACTGCAGAACGTGTCCCCAGCAATATATATGGCTTGTAAACCATATCTGCGCTGGAAATATTACTGGAAATATTATAAGAAGTGAGCCGTCTGTAAATATCACGCTTGCGAGCTGAGGTCTGCTTCGAGTGATAAATTATTAGCTCCTGCGGAAAAATTTTCTTCAGGCGCTGCTCTATCTGCCTGCTTATGGCGATTTCAGGCAGCAGGTACAGCACATTCCGCCCCCTGCTCATAGCCTCTTTGGCCGCATGCATATAAATCTCCGTCTTACCTGATCCTGTCACCCCCTTCAGCAGAACATTCCCTCCGCCGGAGATTACACTCATAATCTTTTCAAGTGCGGCAGCCTGTGCCTGTGAAAGTTCAGGCAATGCTTCACCCGTTCTCTCCGTCCGGTCTGCACCCGTCTGGGATTTCCGGGATTTCTTCGCCACATTATCTGCCACAGGAAGGGCAAACTTGAATACCTGACCCGGAAGACACATGTAGTAGTCTGACAAAGAGCGAAGAAAAGCGATATAATTACGCGAAACCGGCACATAATCATACACATAGTCCAGATCTTTGATCTGGCCGCCACTGAAGGCCGGCACATCCGAAATGCTCAGAACGATAGCCGCATACTTTTTCGCAATAAGAGTAACCGATACAATAGAGCCTGTTTCCACCTTCCCTGCAAGTTCCGGCGGAATACCATATGTGAGGGTATACCGAAACTTTACCGGAACAATAACCTCCGCGTACAACCTTTTATCTACCTGTTCCTTCTTCCCTGACATACTATTTTCCGCCAAAAACAACTCCCAAAGTTAGAAAATATCCGATATTAACTAATAATTTGAAAGAAAAATTTGGCAATTAAGAAAAAAGCACTACATTTGCAATCCCAAACGAAATGGTGCCATAGCTCAGTTGGTAGAGCAAAGGACTGAAAATCCTTGTGTCCCTGGTTCGATTCCCGGTGGCACCACCCCAAACCCTCGCAGAAGCATTTCTACGAGGGTTTGTTTTTACAGCTTACCGATGAAAATTCTTATTGACAACGGCCACGGTCAGAACACGCCAGGCAAACGCAGTCCTGACGGACGCTTTCTTGAATTCCGATTCAACCGCACTATCGCAAAACAAGTCGTTGAAGACCTGGCCATACTCGAATCGCGCGAAGGCCGAAGAGCAATCATCGACCTGCACACAGAAGGCATCATCGAATACCTCAAGATCAGCTAAGGCCACCGACAAGCCCGGTTTAATGGCTGCTCCGCAGTAATCTGAATTCATCTTTTAGTGAAGTCAGAAAGAAGTATTCAGTAGGGCCTTCGCCAATGATGATGAATGTTTCTTTCATAGGGCTTCACTGTTATTCGTTAAGAATGAAAGGTGAACCTAGAGCTGGTTTCGCTCCGAGTTTGCCGATCTTGTATGCGTTATAAAGAGACTGGTTCTTGTGCAGACCATATTTGTCGGCTCTCTTGCAAGATGATGTGGCTGTCTCGATATCCTTTTCTACAAAGTAGATAAGGTCTCTCTGTTCATTGATCATATCTTCAGCCAGCAGTGATGTCAGATGTGAAGCTATGATCATCTGTGATTTGTCTGAGTTGTATAGGAACGCATTCAGATAGAACAGGAATAGATCATAATGCAAGTCATTCTCTGGTTCGTCGAAAAGGTGGATGTTATTTCCATAAACAAGGTCATACAGGATTCTGGTCTTCTCCAGGAATGCAATCGTACCCCCTGACTGATTGATGGTCTTCAAGTCGAAGCTGTTCTGACCTGCCTTGCTGGTGAAGAAAATATCTTTTGTCTTCTCACCGCTCTGGAGCAAAACAGAGTCTTCGTAGTGGAAATCAACAATGTTAAAGTCAGCCTTCTTGATCATCTGCAGGAAGAACTGCTTCATCTTTGGATCCTCATCAACTTTTCTCATCATATCTGCAAATGTCTCATTCTGGTCGTGATATTCATTGATGCCATGCATATACTTCGTGATCCATGCAAACAGGTCTGAAACCGCCTTCACATCCTCATCGAATGCAACCTTGGCATATGTTGAAAGTACGGTATGATTGTTCAGTGTATTGCTGACAAATATATTCTCTGCCTTCTTCTTGATTTCAGCTCTGATGCCGAATGTGATCTTTGCAGCTGCTGATTCAGAGATAAACTCGCGACTATATAAGAGTGCCTTGTAGCCATTGGGATAGAAATACAAAGTCTCACTGAGGATATAATCCTCGTTATATGATATCTCGTAGTCATATCTGACGGCATTGACATAGAAAGAGAGTCCCATTCTTGTAGGCTCCCCTTTGGCCAACGCAAAAGGATGGTAGCAGACAATCTTTTTGTCCTTTGTCGATTTAGGAGTGATCAGAAGTCTGAACGCAGTCTGGAGAGCATAAAGCATATTGGATTTTCCGGATGCGTTAGCTCCGTAAAGAATAGCGACCTTATTAAGTCTGACCTTATCGTCAACCATAACAGAAGCAAAAGAATCTGAATTGCTCTTTGCCTCAAAATTCAATGTCTGTCGTTCCTTGATAGAGTAGAAGTTTTCTACCCAAAACTCTCTAATCATACCCGATATTTAATTAAATTTAACCTTATTTCGTAAGTTTTGTACAAAAATAGACATAATTTTTATAAAAACAACTAACAGATTATTCAATCCACCCGTGGTCAGACTTTGGTTGAAGCGTATCTGTGTTTACCCAAAGTGTGAACTATCACCTTGTACTGAGTGTCTTTATTGACTGGTCTACCGAGTGCCATATGCCGTTTCTTTACGGGTATAGATATACCTATAAAGATTGACATATACAAGAGTTTTGTGATTTATTTTCAAATATTTACGACTTTTAGGTATAAGAGTTTGAAAAACTCAGAGATATCTGGGAGAGGAACAACCGGGACTGTAAATTTCTACTGCAACTTATGGACTCGCGTAACTTTGATTCCCAAAGTAGCCAACCTTTTGGCTTGTGAGGACTGAGGCAATATCGCACCTTTTCCTGTCTGCGCCCAAACAAAAACTGGAATCGCTTTAGGAATTGCATCCAGCAATGGAGCCTTCTCCTTCAGCCAGGTTTTCAGCCACTTCAGTTTATTCTCGACCACCGAAACCTCTGAAGTATATGCAGGATGAACTTCAACATAGCATACCTTTCCAGAATATCCTATAGCATAATCCCAGCGATTTTCGTTAGGATATTTCTCTTGCACAGCAGTATCGATATCCACACTTCCATCAAGAAGCCTTGTATCAGCCACTACAATCGCACTACGATCACTTTTCTTCAAAGCATGTACACCTGACCTATATCCTGATGAAATTTCGGGAGTCTTCTCCACAGCTTTCTGAAAACTAGATTTTGCCATAGAATACTACTCTTCGGATTGATACTCTGACATATACTTTGAAACGACATCCGACGCCTTGGTCGCAAATTGAGACAACCCACCCCATTCGGATTCTTCCACGTTCTCGCTCATCACATCAAGAGAACTGATATCCAAACTATTCACGCCGTTCTTCTTATGATTGAAAAAATAAGTCTTCAACTCCTTATTCTCAACTCCCTGGAATATCTTTGTCACGTTGGTATTCGAAGAAACATTAAACAGCTCGCAAAGAGCCCCAACACGTACATTCTCCGGAAGTCTTTGAATCATCTTAAACGCCCAAGCAAACTCAAGCAGGACAGAAGAATGAGTTGACACAATCACCTTATATCCGGCATTGATAAACTCAAGCATCTGCACGATGACCGCCTGAATCGCCTTTGGATGAAGTCCCATCTCCGGTTCCTCGATAATCACATACTTATATTGATTGCGATCTATAGTTTTGATTACAGGACCGGTCAAACAATATGTTGCCATCAGAAGAGGCATAAATTCCTTCTGTCCGGCACTCCAGGTCATAAACGGAAGACTCGAGCCTTCCACCTGCATACGCATCTTCTTCTGTCCGGAACTCTCATCAATAACCACTTGACCACCGTGAAAGATCGATTCGTTGAATGATTTCTTCAGACCACCCTTCAGTCTGTTATTCAAAGGGAAAACTGTCTGATCATCTCCAATTTCGTTCTGGAAGAACAATCTCAAAGTCTCGCTGAAATTCCTCAACACATACGGAGACGAAATATCATACTCCATAAAATTCTTCGGACGACCATCCGAAATCGAGAGAATTCTCTGTGCCGGCACGTAAAACACCTCTTCAACCGCACTTTCATCACTCTGACTCATAAGGAAAGACTTCCTATAACTTTTACCATCTGCCTTGACAACAGTATCCTTTTTCCACATAGAGGACAACTTGTCGCCAAAATAGTAATTAAGAATCTGGTCCGGCTGCTTGTTTGTGACATAGTTATATCTAGCCAGTGTCTGAACTATATGATCCTTATCAACCAATAGTTTCAACATCTGCAAGAACAGAGTTTTTCCACTTGCCTGAGGTCCCAGCAGAATCGTCAAATCTCCCAACTGGATATCTACCTTATTGATAGGACCAAAGTTCGTTATCTTAAAAGAATTCATCTCTCTATAAATAATTTATGCAAAGATAAACATTATGAATCAACAACAAAATTCTTGCAAAGGTCATTTTACTGTCCTCAGAACACTTATAGCAGATTC